>NZ_CDRRQU010000053.1:0-13804 GCF_977044495.1 Cetobacterium sp.
CTAAAAAATCTAATTGATAACAGATGGAAACTGATTTTAATTGAACAATCTCAAAAATTAAAAAATAAGGATGAGTGTGAGTCAGATATATCTATAGAGAAGTTAATTAAGCACTTAATGGATGTTTTTTTAGCTGTAAAAGAGAAAAAGAAAGATGGTAAAGATCTAGCTGATTATATGAGTAAAGTCATAAAATGGGTTTTAGAAAAAGATAGCTCAGTTCATAGAGAACACGCAGTTGAAAATTGGAATGAAATTATTAAAAGCGATAAATGTTGGGATGGACGTAGAGTAAAAACAACAAGTAAGATTGACTTGGATTGTGAAATAGAGATTTTACAAAGAGCTTTTAATCAACTAAAAGAGGAGATATCTAAAGAGGTTTTCAATAGAGAGATTTTATCCTTTGAAAGAGAGGTACTATACTTTATTGAAAATTTATATTCAATATATGATAATATAAAATTTAATGGAAAAAGATTTACTCATCTAGATATAAGTAGTTATATGTTCCAATATATAGATAGGGAAGAGATAAATCTTATAAAGGACGGGTATATAACAGACTACTTTAAAGATATATTTGACAGTGAATTTAAAACGGTATTTATAGATGAGTTCCAAGATACAAGTGTTCTTCAATGGAGAATTTTAAAAGGACTTATAAATAGTTGTGAAAACTTAATATGTGTTGGAGATGAAAAGCAAAGTATATATGGTTGGAGAGGGGGGGAGAAAACTCTTTTTGAAAACCTTTCAAGTATTATAGGAGTAAAAGAGGAGACTATGAGTGTTTCCTATAGAAGTTGTAAAAATATAGTTGATTTTACAAATAATGTATTTAATGGAGTGAGCGAAATATATGAAGAGGTTGTAGCATTGGAAGAAGGGAGTTATAAATGGGAATTTACTCCGGTAGATGGGAAAAGTGATGAGCTTGGATACTTTGAGGTTTTAACAAAAAAAGAATCCTTAGAGGACGAAACTGAGGTATTGGAAGAGGAAAATATGATAGAAACTATGGTGAATTCTATCGAGACTAACTTTGATGGTAACTATGGAGGAATAGGTATAATTGCAAGAAGTAATAAACAACTAAATGAAATAGCTATTGCTTTAAGCGATAGAAAAATACCATTTGTAATAGATTCCAATGACTCTATTATATACCATAGGGCAGTTAATCCAATTTTTAAAATTTTAAAATTTGTTGTAAATAAAGATATATTTTCACTGCTTGAGTTTTTAAGAAGTGATGTTATAAAAATAGGAAATGATGAGCTAAAAACTATTTTAAAAAACAGAGAAACGGTAGAGAAGTTGGAAGAGGTGCCGGAAGGTATTTCGAATGATCTTTTAGATGTTTTGAATAAAATTAAAAAAATAGTTAAGAATGGATTGGAGAATAAAAACTTTGTGCTAAATGTAATTGAGGAGTTTAATATTTCTCAAGTATTTTCTGGGAACTCAGATTTGAAAAATATGTTTCATTTTTTAGAGATGTCCAAGGAATACGGAGATATATTTGATTTTTATAACTCTTTAATAAATGAAAAAGATAATCCAAAATTTAAACAGGTATCTTTAGAGGAGAAAAAAGCTATAACTCTTTTAAGTATCCATAAATCTAAGGGATTAGAATTTGAAACGGTTTACTACTTTCATCAGGGGCAAAAAAAGGGACTAGAAAGTGGAATACAATTTCATATAGACTTTAAATCACCATTTAATGAAATAGAAAACTTTATATTTGTAGATAAAAAGTATGAAAAAGTATTACATTATCTGGGAGAAAGTTATAATTTTTTAAAAGAGTTAGAAGTAAAAAAAGAGCAAGAGGAGATAAATAATATCTACGTTGCACTTACAAGAGCCAAGAAGAATTTATTTTTAGTTATGGGTGAAAACGAAAATAAATATTTAAAAAATTCAATAGATGGACTATTTAGCACAAAATGTGGTAAAATTAGTAGAACTGAAAAAAATGAAAGTATGCAAAGAGTGAAAAGGATAGAATTGTTAGATTCTATAGATTTTATTGAAAAGCCTATAGAAGAATGTGAAGAGCCAAATCGAATTTTTTTAGTTGATTCAATAACAGAGGAAAAAAGAAGAATAGGTAATGCTATTCACTACTATTTAGAGTTTATAATAAACAACACTACATATGAACATATTGAAGCTAAAAATAGAACTTATTCAAAATATGCTTCTATAATAGGAGAAGAAAAATTAAAAAATATTCTTGAAGGGATTGAGTTTGAAAATTTCTTTATTAATAATCCCATTATTTTTTCAGAAGAGTGGGACTATATATATCCAGAGTATGAAATATATGATGAGGGTAAGCTAAAAAGAATAGATAGAATCATGATAAAAAAACCTACACCGACAAGTGATGGTAAAATTTTTGTAATTGACTATAAAACAGGAGGAATAAATCAAACTCAATTAGATGAGTATATCAAAATTGTAGAAAAACATCTATATAATTTGGGAGAGATAGATAATTATAAAGTGTCCGGTGAGTTTTTAGAAATTAAACTATAAAAATTAAACTAATCAGAGGGGATGAAATGAAAAGAACAGTTTTAACAGGATTATTTTTAATGAGTTTAGCATCATTTGGAGAAGAAATTGTAGTTTATGGACCAGAGTCAATGAAATGGATTGAAAGTTCAGCAGGTATGATTTTTAAAGAAAAAACTGGAGCAACAATCAAGTATGTGCCGATTGACGGAGTCATATCTAGAATGAAGTTGGAGAAAAAAAATCCAAAGGCAGATATTATTGTAGGATTGACAGATATAAACTATTTGGAAGCTAAAAAAGAGGGGCTTATAAAAAATTATAAACCAACCACTGCTGGGAATATTGTAAAAACTGATTTTATAATTGATAAGGAGTGGGCAGTTACACCTATTGATTATGGGATGCTTGCACTAAATTATAACTATAAAAAAATCGCCTCAGATTTGAAGACTTTTGAAGATTTAAAAAAGTATCCAAAAGAGCTGTTGGTTCAAGACCCGAGAAGCTTTACAGGAGAAGCATTTATGCTTTGGACCATCGCTGTTTACGGAGAGAATTGGTTAAAATTTTGGGAAAGTCTAAAACCAAGTATTTTGACAGTTTCTTCGGGATGGTCGGATTCTTTTGCTAAGTTTTCTGTAGGAGAGGGAGCTATTATGAGTGGGTATGCTTCTAGTTCAATCTATTTTTATCAAGATGGAAATGAAGATAAATATAAGAGTTATATTCCTGAAGAGGGGGGATATATATATTTAGAGGGTGCTGCTTTAGTTAATAAGAAAAACATAAAGAAAACAGCTGAAGAATTTTTAAACTTTGTTTTAGAACCAGAGTTTCAAAAACTTGCTCTTGAAAAAAACTATATGTTCCCTGTTATAAACTATGAATTGCCAGAAGATTATAAATATGTTCCAACAACAGATAAAATAGTTAAGCTAGATGCGGAATATGTGAATAAAAATATGGAGAATTGGAAAAGAGAGTTAATTGAGGTATTAAAAAAATAATGAAGAAAAATAAATCCTATAGCTATATATATCTTATTCTATGGGGAATCCCTCTAATATTTTTTATGAAAGATTTTTTTCATTTAAAAGAGATTAAGAGTTTGAATTTTTATGAAAACTTCGAACTTTTTAAAATATCTTTAGTTCAAGGTATTTTGTCTGTCATATTTTCAATAATAATCGCCATTATACCGGCTTATTATATGAGTTATAAAAAAAATGCACTGACAAAAATATTAGAGGGACTTATATTTATTCCATTTTTCTTTCCAACCATATCAACGGTAGTAGCTTTTACACTTATATTTAACTTGCCAATTCTTAAAGATTTTAATGTTTTATACACATTGAAGGCTATAATACTTGCAAATGTATTTTATAATAGTCCAATAATGATAAAGTATATGAGTGAAGGGATGAGAAATATACCTAAGAATATAATTGAAGCAGCTAAAATAGATGGATTAAATGAAGTTAATATCTTTTTTAAAATCAAACTTCCACTGATGTTTCCACAAGTTTTTAGAGGTATGTTTTTAGTTTTTATATATACTTTTGCTTCTTTTGGAATTGTTTTAGCGTTGGGAGGAATAAGGTACTCTAATTTAGAAGTTGAAATTGCAAATACTTTGTTAAAAGACGCAAACTTTTCAAAAGCTCTTGTACTAGGAGTTGTGCAATTTTTATTTTTGATAATATTGAACCTTACAGGCGATTTATACCCACCGTATGAGTTACAAAATGATTTTAGAGAAAAAAAAATCCCTATATTGATAACACTTTGGAGTATAGTGTATTTATTACTGGAGTTTTTGGTTGTTTTGATAGGGATATTTTATGGGTTTTACAACTATTACACGGGAAGTTTTTCTTTAGAAGGTTTTTATAGACTTTTTTCCAATGATTTTAATGCCTATTATCCAGTTTTACAAGGGATTCGAAATTCATTACTCTTAGCATCAATTACTCCAATATTTGTGATTATTTTTACATATTTATTACTTAAAAATTTTACTAAAGTAACAAGTGCTATTGTTTTTTCAACGATGGGATTTTCAAGTGCGTTTTTAGGTATTGCACTGATATATATAAATATACTTTATGATGTAAAATTATGGATTCTTTTGGTTATTGGATACTTTTTGGTAACGGTTCCAATAGCCTATTCATTTATGTATCAATATGTGAGAGAGTTTCCAAAAGATATATTAGATTTGGCAAAAATTGATACACTTTCACCTCTCAAGACGTTCTTATTGGTAGAGTGTCCTATTTTAAAAAATGTATTTTTAGGTACATATTTACAAGTTTTTGCAATAATTTTAGGAGAGTTCACAATCTCATATTCAATGCAACTTGGAAGAGACTTTCCAACTATAGCATTGGTAAACTATTCACTTTTTTCAGGTAAAAAATTTTTAGAAGGAGCGGCGTTGTCATCCGTAAATATAGTAATAGTAGTTATATTATTTTATTTATCAAATAAAATTACAGAAAAAGAATAAAAGGAGGGAAATAACTATGATAAATGCGATATGGTTAGGACTTATAGTAATTGGAATTACGATTTCGCTATTCACAGGGAATGTGCAAGCGGTAACGGATTCTGTTATATTATCATCAAAAACAGCAGTGGAGATAGCCATAGGTCTTATTGGAGTTATGGCCTTTTGGTTAGGACTAATGAAAGTTGCTGAAGAAGCTGGATTAGTAAAAAGTTTAGGAAGAGGGTTGAGACCTATAATGAAAAGATTATTTCCAGAGATTCCAGAAGATCACCCAGCAACGGGAAGTATTGTAGCCAATGTGGCAGCAAATTTCTTTGGATTAGGGAATGCAGCTACTCCATTAGGAATTAAAGCTATGCAGGAGTTACAAGAATTGAATGAGAGCAAAGAGGAAGCTTCTGATGCAATGGTATTGTTTCTAGCTATAAATACATCTTCAGTAACTTTGATATCATCAAGTGTAATAGCTTACAGGGCAGCAGCAAATTCAGTAAATGTGACAGAAATAATTGCGCCAACAATAATAGCAACAGCGATTTCAACAATAGTGGCGGTTGTTTCGTGTAAAATTTTACAAAAGCTACCTACATTTGAAAGGGAAATAATTAGAAAAACAGATGTTATTAGGGGAGGCGAGTAATGTTTACATTAGTAATGGAAAGAATATCTTTATATGCAATTCCTCTAATGATACTATTTATAGTTTCGTATGCATATTTTGTAAAAAAAGTGAAAGTTTATGAAGTATTTTGTGAAGGAGCAAAAGAAGGATTCTCTACGGCTATTAAAATTATTCCATTTCTGGTTGCTATGTTAGTAGCGATTGGAGTTTTTAGAAGTTCAGGAGCTATTGATGTAATAATAAAATATTTAAATCCAATTTTAAAATTCATAGGAATGCCTGGAGAAGTTTTACCTATGGCGATTATGAGACCTCTTTCAGGAGGAGGTTCAAGTGGAATTCTGAATGATCTTTTTATAACATATGGACCAGATTCTATGATTGGAAGAATGGCGTCGGTTATGATGGGATCAACAGAAACAACATTCTATGTTCTAGCAGTTTATTTTGGAGCTGTTAGTATCAGAAAAACAAGACATGCAGTTGTAGCTGGACTTTTAGCTGATATAGCTGGGATATTAGCAGCAGTATGGATTTGTAATTTAATGTTTGCTTAAGGTTGTGATGAATACGTGAGAAACTTAAAAGTGGGGGACACTATTGGATTGGTAGCTCCGGCAAGCAGTGTTGAGAAGGAAAAACTAAAAAGTGCCATTGTTAATTTAGAAAAAATGGGATTCAAGGTTAAGATTGGAAAAAGTGTGGAGAATATTTGGTATTCTTTTGCTGGAACAGATGAAGAGAGAGCAAAAGATATAATCAATTTTTTTCAAGATGCTGATGTTGATGCGATTATGTGTGTGAGAGGTGGTTATGGAGGGATAAGAATACTTTCTCTACTGGATTATGAAATTGTTAAAAATAATCCAAAACCTTTTATAGGGTACAGTGATATAACATCTTTACATATGGCATTTTTAAAAAAATGCAATTTAAAAGTTTTTCATGGTCCAATGGCTGTGAGTAACTTTTCTGAGAGTTATAGTATAGAAACTTTAGATAATTTTATAAAAGTTGTAAATAGTGATAAAAGTTATATAATAAAAAATTTTAATGAAGAAATATATTTTTATAACTCTTTAAAAGCAAGCGGGCAGTTAGTTGGTGGAAACTTAGCAGTGTTAATATCTAATTTGGGCACAGAGTTTGATTTAGAATATGAAAATAAGATTCTTTTTTTAGAGGATGTAGGAGAATCGACATATAAGATTGATAGAATGTTATGGAAGCTAAAAAACTTGGGTATTTTTGATAAAGTTGCAGGGATAGTACTTGGTGATTTTATGAACTGTGATAAATCAAGTAATGATGATATGTCTTTACAAGAGGTTTTTGATAGTCATTTTAAAAATTTGAATAAACCTATCTGCTATAATCTAAAATCAGGACACTGCACTCCAATGTTAACATTAGAATTTGGAGAGATTTTAGAAATAGATGGAGAAAAAAAGAAAATAGTAGTTAGAAAGTAAAAGAGGATGGAAACTAGTTCTATCCTCTTTTACTATATTTAATTAATTATTACTGTGACTTTTTAAAATAAAATGCTGATAAAATTAGGTTAGCACCACTAAATAATATGTACCATGCTATACATAAAGCTATGAACTCTTGGGAAAAAAACGGTAATGCCACTAAAAGTACACCAAATAAAGTATCAATAATACCAGAACCCAAACTGAAGTCAACTAAGCTAGGGAATATTTTTCTATTAAATAGAATATTCAAAATAATGAATATTCCTTTAAAAATCATGAATATACCAGCATATATAATTATATATATTTGGCTAGCGAATGGAGTGCTAAATAGTGACAAAGAGATTATAATTTCTAGAACGCCTATAAAAATGTATAGACCCCAGTGAAAATTAGCTACCTTTCTAAACTGAAAACCCTTAGTAAAATTTTTAACACCACTAACTAAGAAAAAGGCTGCCAGTATATCAACTAAGTACACGGAAAAAATAGTAGGACTAAAAATTCCAAAAACTCCAACTATACTAAATAAGATTCCTGTTACTAAAAGATAAGTAAAAACTTTTTTGTTAAACTCTTGCATTGAAATCCCTCCTTAAAAATAAATCTATCTTTTTATATATGTTATTCTGTTAAAATGATAAATCTCCTTTAAAATTTTTTATTCTGAATAAAAATGCTTAAAATATTCATATAGTGATAAATTTTGAAATACGTATATATTAAAAAAATAGGTTATATATTATTTATATATTTGAAATCATAATTTTTGCGAAGTATACTTGTGCCAAGATAAAGTATAAAAATATAGTAGGAGGGATTTTATGTTTGAATATCAGTTTAATATGGCAGAAACTTTGGCAATAGCAGTTGTTTTATTGTTACTTGGAAAATGGGTTAAGAAAAAAATCTCATTTTTTGGAAAGTTTTTTATACCAGCCCCTGTAATAGGTGGAGTAATATTTTCAGTATTTACATTGATTGGTAGATTATCACAAACATTTACTTTCTCATTTGATGGAGGGTTAAAAGACCTTTTAATGATAGCCTTTTTTACAACAATTGGGTTTTTAGCGAGCTTAAAATTATTAAAAAGAGGTGGTATTCAAGTATTTGTATTTTTATGCGTGGCAAGTTTATTGGTAGTAATTCAAAACATTGTAGGGGTAACATTAGCAAAGTTTTTTGGTTTAAATCCTTTGTTAGGTATAGCTGCAGGGTCAGTACCGTTGACTGGTGGACATGGGACTTCGGGAGCTTTTGGACCAGCCCTTGAGGCAGCAGGAGCGACTGGAGCAATGTCAGTTGCTATAGCTTCAGCTACATTTGGATTAGTAGCAGGGTGTATGATAGGTGGACCAGTTGCAAAACGATTGATGCAGCAATATGGATTAGTTGGACATAAAGAGGAAGATTTTTTAATTCCAGAAGAGGGAACAAAAGAGGTTGTGAAAGAACAAATTACAGAGGAAAATTTATTTCATGCAATTGTGTATATAGTTATTTCAATGGGGATCGGAGGATTACTGGTACCTCTATCTAAAAAAATAGGAATAATTTTACCAGCATACATTGGTCCAATGTTAGTAGCCGCTATTATAAGAAATCTTATCGATAATAAAGAGGGAGAGTTACCTCTACATACAATTAATGTGGTTGGAAATATTTCATTACAATTATTCTTAGCAATGGCTTTAATGTCAATGAGATTGTGGGACTTAGCTGCATTGGCAATTCCATTGATAGTAATTCTTTTAGTTCAAACAGCAGTAATGGCATTATATGCGTATTTTGTAACATTTAGGGTTATGGGAAAAGATTATGATGCAGCTGTTATGGCATCTGGACATTGTGGTTTCGGAATGGGTGCAACACCAAATGCAATGGCTAATATGGAATCATTTACTATTGTAAATGGACCATCACCAACGGCATTTTTTGTACTACCTTTAGTAGGAGCACTATTTATTGATTTTACCAACGCTTCTTTGATAACAGTATTTATAAATGTTTTTGGGAAATAAAACTAAGAATTAAAAAGGAGGGGAAAGGTGAAAATTGGTATTTTTGATTCTGGAGTTGGGGGTCTAAGTGTATTGAAGAAAATAAAAGAAAAAATAGATTTTGCGGATGTAATTTATTACGGAGATAGTATGAACTCTCCTTATGGAAGTAAAACTATAAAAGAGATTCAAAACCTTTCTTTAAAGATAGGAGAATTTTTAATAGATAATCAAGTGGATATAATAGTTGTAGCCTGTAATACTGCAACAGCAGCATCTTTAGATATTTTGAAAGAAAGATTTACAAGTATACCAATAATAGGAGTAATTCAACCGGGAGCCGCTATGGCAATAAAACAAAGTAAAAATAAAAAAATTGGAGTATTGTCAACGCCGCTAACAGCTAAAAGTGGAATCTATGAAAAGATCATAAAAACTCTAAATCCAAAGTATGAAGTTTATCAAAAAGGTTGTGATCTTCTTTGTCCTATGATAGAGAGAGGATGGGAGAGTAGTGATAAAAATACAGCTCTTTTAAAAGCATATATAGATCAGTTACCAAATGATATTGATACTTTAATTTTAGGTTGTACACACTATCCGCTGATAAGGGAAGAGATTGAAAAGTTGGTTGATAAAAAAATAGTGGATCCCGCAGAAGAAACAGCTATGTACGTTCTATTTGAACTTAATAAACTAGCTCTGAAAAATGGAGTTAAAAAAAGTAGAAAACAAAAGATAAATATAGATTATTTTGTAACAGGAGATATAGAAAAATTTAAAAAAGTAGGTGAAAAATTTTTGGGAGAAGAACTTTCAAATATTTATCAACCTTTAGTAGGTTAAAGTGGTTGAAAGAGTAACAATATTTTTATATTGTTACTTTTTTTTATCCAAAAAAAAGAAATAGAGAGAGTTTTTTGTAGAATAAGATAAGAGATATGGGGTAAAAGGAGGAAAGAAATGAATAATTTAATAGACGAAAAATTAGAAACAATTTATAAAATACAACCCTATCTAGTTTATATAGACAGTATATTTTATATTTCAGGGTCTGTAATCCCCATTGATGAATTTAAAAAATATGTGGATAATATAAACTATATAAAAAACCACTCTGATGCCATGGAGATTTATAAAAATTATACTAAAAATAGTCTACATCTTTTTTTTGATAGATATATATCTATTTTTTCAGCTAAGGATATAAAAAACTATATTAATGAAATTTTTAAAGATAAATTGATTATTAATCGTTCAGATTTGATAGAAGGATTAGAAAATTATAATATTTTAGATGAAAATTTTATAGATTATTACATAAATAAATCTATTTATTTTGAGCAGATATCAGATAGAATAAAAAAGAATTTTTTAATAGATGATTTTGAATAATAAATTACAAAAAATGAACAAATAACTTGAAATTAGTTTAAAAGTGTGGTATATTATAGACAAATACGGGGGTATTAGATTTTAAAAAAAGGTAACTTCAATGATAAGCATTGAAAGTTACCTTTTTAGTTTATTTAAAAAGTATTTTTGTATAAAATTTCATCAGGTAGCATATCTTTATCAAGTTCAATTTCTAAGTATACTGGAAGCGTCTTTCCTGATTCTGTTTGAGTGTATTTTGCCATTTCAGAAGCTAATAATTCTAGTTTGGCTTTATCTAACTTATCATATTCGTTTTTTGTGGCGTCGCCTTTCAATTCTACTTTTAACTTTATTTTATGATGATCTAGATCTACATCATATTCATGAATATTAATAGTCGTTTGTCCATCTGTTAAAGTAGGAAATTTGTTCATTAGTCCAGTTTCAATCATATCTTCTTTAGAGTTAGCAAAAGCTGTAAGCGATAATAAAACAGTTAAACCTAAAAGTAATTTTTTCATGTGTGACCTCCTAATATTTTTAAACTTTTAATGCTACTGCAGTACTACACTATTATTCTTAGAAATTTTTTATTTCCTTTTTTATTTTGATTTTGCTTGAAATAAAAAAACTCCTTTTGGGGAAAAGGAGTTTTCTATTAACACGGGGGAGTGTTAAAAAATAAAAAAGATTAAAATAGATTTTTGGGGGTACATAGATCTATCTAATCAAATTAGGTTTCACAAGTATAGTACTATAAATGTATATGAATGTCAAATATGTTTTTAAATAGTAGATAAAAATAAGAATAATGTATAAAAAAGTCTAGAACAATTAAAAAACAAACAAAAAATAAAAAGGGAATAGTTTGACCATTCCCTAAGCTACTTTTACGGACGATATAATAAAACTTTTGAACTCTTTCGACATTCAATCTAATATTTTGGTCTAAGTTAGAGCTTTCTAAAAGAAAATAGAGGTGCTTATTCTCTTCTATTAGGGTAAGTTGAAAATCATCACGTAAAAGTGAAAAAATATCATCTTCTAGTTCTGCAATGCTGTATTCAAAATCTTCCATTAAAAGATATAAAGTGTCAGCAAAACTTTGTGCTTCTTTCATGAGTTCCTCCATTTATTTTAAATTTATTCATTTAAATAGTGTAAAAGATATATACCAAAACGATCTAGTTTGTAGCAATTTTCTTTTGAAGAATGTCTTGAAATCAGTTCTTCTCTCAAGAGAATCTCATAGTTCATATGATAATAGGTATTTTGAATTGGTAATAGGATATCTATAGTTTCAACTTGTGATATAGAGCTTTGTAATAATTTAAAGTTATTTTCGATATCATTTTTCTGTGTCTTATAACATTCTTTAAGCACTTCATAGCACTTTTCTGGTAGTCTTTCTTTTAGATAGAAAAAATATTCTCTATAATACATACTAAAACCTCCACGATAGATTTATATAGTTATATACATAAAATATCCTCTAAATCCTTTTTATCTTTTTCAGAGAAGAAAAAATTAAAGGACAACTTGTTCTAAATTTTTAGAGTTTAAAAAATCATATGGAAAAATAATAGGACCTTTGTCAGAATCAAGATCTAATTGATAACCTAAATCTTGAGCAGTTTTTGAAAATAAAAACCAGACAAATTTTGAGCAATAAAAGTCTGTATCATTGTTCTTGAAAAAAGACACTCTATATTTACCATGACCATATTTCTCAACATTTTTTAAAAAAGCTTCTTTAAATTGTTGATTAAAATGTGGATATCTTAAAACGATAACTTTTCGATTAGGCTCATTGAGCCAAGCGTTGACACTGACGGTATAGTACTCACTTCCAGGCATAGGAAAATCTCCAATGTGAGTGTCACTAATCATGACGGAGCTATGTCCAAGCCAAGACATAGGATCAGTAATAAGCTTATCTTTAATAATGATATCACCTGTTTGAAGTTTATAAGAATTATGGATGGCAATTTGAGTTGGTTCCCATCTATAAGAATTATTAGAACATCCGATAATCATAAATAATAAAAAAATTAAAAACAATACATTTTTAATAAATCTACATTTCAATTCGTACACCTCCTCATATTTATACTAATACCATAAAAAATGTAAAAAAGTAAATATAAAAAAAGAAAATTTAAAAATAACAGTAAAAAAGATTGTATAAAAAGTAACAAAAAGATAAAGGAGAAAAAATAGGAGGGATAAAAATGGAAGAACTTAAAGTTTTAATTCTTAACAATGTAACACTTAATATTATTGCATCAATTATCATATTATTAGTAGGTTTAGCTTTTGCATCAATCGTTGTAAGTAAATTGGAACATCTTTTAAATAAAACAAAATTGTTTTCTAACTTAGAACATGAAATTACTGGAAAAGAAGGTGGAGCAAGCACATCTGCAATAAAAATACTTCTTAAATTCATATATTATATTTTTATAATTTTTATAATAGGTATAATAATGGAAAAACTGGGCTTTAGTAGATTAGTAAACCCTATACTGAATCTTTTAGATCCAATATTCTCATACATTCCAAATGTTTTAGGAGGGATAATTCTTTTAATAATTGCGATAGTTTTAGCAAAGCTTTCTCAAAAATTTTCAGAAATATTTTTCAGAAAAATAAAAGTAGATGAAAAATTTCATACTGAAAAAAACGGAATATCTCTATCGAGAGTTTTTAGTGAAATTATTTCGCTTGTAGTATTTATATTGATTTTACCTGGTGTTTTAGCAGCATTAAAACTAGATAAAATATTGATTCCAATTACAGATATGTTGACTAAATTTTTAAATTATATTCCAAGTTTAATTGCTGCAGCTCTAATTTTAATTGTGGGTTGGTTTATAGCTTATAAATTGAGAGATATAATAAGAGGAGTTTTAGATTCTTTCAAACTTGATGAAAAATTGAGTGTAGATGGAAAAGTACTATTTGAAGGAAAGCTTTCAAGTGTAATAGCCAATATAATCTATGTATTGGTGCTTATACCGGTATTCTCTGCATCTTTAAATTATTTAGGTTTGGATATAATTATATATCCTGTAATAAGTATGCTGAATATTTTATTTAGCTATATTCCAAATTTAGTTGGAGTAGCATTGATTTTAGTTATTTCATTGTACTTTGGAAGGATTATAGAAAATATAATAGCTAACTTATTAATAGGCTTGAAATTCGATTTGTACCTTGAAAAAGCTGGATTAAAAACTACTGAAAATAACTATGCTAAACTAGTTGGTAAATTTTC
>NZ_CDRRQU010000054.1:0-13634 GCF_977044495.1 Cetobacterium sp.
ACAAAAACACACTGCAAAAGGATATCATGTAAAAGCTGATACTTTAGAAGAATTAGCACAGAAATTAAGTATACCTGCAGATAAGTTATTAGCTACGAGAGAGCTTTTTAATAAGGCTATACGTGGAGAAGAAGAGGATCCTTTTAGAGCTAGACCATTTAAGAGAGAGTTTAGAACAGAGGGACCATTTTATGGAGTTCAAGTAGAATCAGCTGTGCATATGACTAGAGGTGGAGTGGTTGCAAATGAAAAAACTGAAGTTTTAGATGTAGAAGGAAATGTAGTTCCCGGAATATATGCTGCTGGTGAAGTTACGAACAGTAGTGCTGCATACAGTGCCGCGGTTATTTTTGGACGTATTGCAGGAGAAAATGCTACTAAATTTATAAATAAATAAAAAGACCTATAATCTTTAAATATGTAAAAAATAAAAACCTGAGATTTTTTCTCAGGTTTTTAATACAGCAATATATCATAAAGACATAGTTAAAATTTCTAAAACATCTTTATAACCTAATTTTTTCATTGTTCCAATAGGGCCAAATTTTGTAACACTAGCTGCCATATCTTCAAATTTAGAGCTATCAATTCCAATCTCTGTCAAAGAGGAAGGAATATCCAAAGAATCAAAAGATTCTCTAGTTTTTATAATCCCCTCTTTAGCAACTTCAAAATCATTTTCCCCAAAAATATTCCAAACATTATTTGCATACTCTACATATCTATGTACATTTTCTTTATCTAGAACATATTCCATCCAATAAGGTGTTAAAATACCAAGACCAACTCCATGAGTGATATCATACTTAGCACTCAGCTCATGTTCTATCTGATGAGTTGCCCAATCTGTAGATTCTTTTCCAGCAGATGTCAGTCCATTTAGTGCCAATGAACTCGCCCACATGATATTAGCTCTGGCTTCATAGTCTGTAGGTTTTTCATAAGCGATTGGTGCGTAGTGAATGACCGTTTTTAAAAGTCCCTCCATTATACGAGCTTGTAAATAACCTTTTTTATCTGGAGAAAAATATTGTTCAAAAAGATGACTCATTATGTCTACAGCACCAGCTGCAGTTTGATACTTATTAACAGAATAGGTATATGTTGGATCAAGAATAGAAAATACAGGTCTTAAAATATAACTACTGAATCCTAATTTTAAATTTTCTTTCATGTTAGATAAAACACTATTCCCATTCATTTCACTTCCAGTTGCAGAAAGAGTTAAAATAGAAGCTACCGGTAAGGCTTCAGTCAATAGTTCTAGGTTTTTATCAACACAAAGATCTTTCCAAATATCCCCATGGTATTTAGCTTGTGCAGCTATACCTTTTGCACAATCAATAGTACTACCACCACCAACAGCTAAAACTAGTTCTAAATTGTGTTTTCTGCAAAGATTGGCACCCTCTCGAACCGTTTCAATTCTAGGATTAGGATCAACACCAGAAAGTTCGACAATTTCAATATTCTCTTCAGTTAAAAATTTTATAACTTCATCATATAATCCATTTTTTTTGATACTATTTTTACCATAAAGTAGCAAAACTCTGTCGGCGTGTTTTTTTACTTCTTTTCCTACATTCGATACTTGTCCCTGTCCAAATAGAATCCTTGTTGGAATATCATAAACAAAATTTTTCATAAAAAAATCCTCCTATAAAATTTTAATAAAATTCTTATCTTTTGTTATGGTGCCTTTATTAATATAAAACTTGATTATTCGAGTTAGATTTCTGTAGCTCATATTAAGTCTACTTGAAAGTTCATCCAAGGATTTGAAGGTTATTTCACCACCATTGTCCTCTAAATATTTTATAAAAATATCTTTCGCTTTTAGAGTGCTTTTATAAAAGATTGCTCTATTTGTGTTTAAAAGTTTTTTATTTCCTTTAATTGCCAAAAACTTCCAGAAGTTGATATTGGTTTCAAGATAATCTTTTGCAAGTTGAAAAGGTAAGAGTATAACGACTACATCACTTTTTGCTACCACATCAAATAAAACTTCCTCTTTGTTAATATATTCAATATCTCCAAAAATTTCTAAAGGACTGAGTATATTTAAACATATTTGGTTACCGTTATCAAGAATACAAGAAACTTCAACAGTTCCTTTTACTATAAAATATATACTATTAGTGCCTTTATGAGCCTCTAGAATATACTCTCCTTTTTTATAATGTTTTATTAGTAATTTTTCATGAACTTCCTTTATTAAAATATCGTCTAAGTTGTAGAATCTTATATATTGTTCTATTTTTTTCATAAATTCTCCTTAATGAGCCAAGTGTCCTATCTATTATATAAGAATTTATATATCATAAAAATAGAAAAAATGCTAGAAAAATATATAAAATATGAAAATAAAACGAGGTGGAGTATGAGAGCGGTAGATATTATTCAAAAAAAAAGAGACAATATTGAATTGACAGCTGAGGAAATGAGCTTCTTATTGGGAGAGTATTTACAAAATCGAGTTCCTGATTACCAAATGTCTTCATTTTTGATGGCAGTTTATTTTAATGGAATGACGAAAGATGAGTTAAAAGTATTTACAGAGCTTATGATGAACAGTGGGGAAGTTATAAAGTTTGGTGGAATAGAAAAATTTTTAATCGATAAACATTCAACAGGTGGAGTAGGAGATAAAACTACTATCGCTTTAGCAGGATTATTTGCAGCTTTTGACATAGGGACAGCAAAGCTTTCTGGAAGAGGTCTTGGACATACTGGAGGAACAATAGATAAATTTGAAGCTATTCCCGGATTTGTGTTTCCAGAGACAAAAAATGAATTGGTAAAAATGGTAAATAAAGTTGGAACGGGTATTATGGGATATTCAGATACAATTGTTCCTTTAGATAAAAAATTATATTCACTTAGAGATGTGACTGCAACAGTATCAAGTATACCTTTAATTGCTAGTTCCATTATGAGTAAAAAATTGGCTGTCTATGCTGACGGAATTATTTTAGATGTTAAAGTTGGTTCTGGAGCATTTATGAAAAATTTAAAAACAGCTGAAGAGTTAGCAAAGACCATGATAGATATTGGAAATTCTTTTAATAGAAAAGTTGTAACATTATTGACAGATATGGATCAACCACTTGGATTTGCTGTTGGAAATGCCAATGAAATAATCGAAGCGATTGAAACTTTAAAAGGAAGAGGTCCAAAAGATTTCACAGAACTTGTAGAAACAATAGTAGCAACCGCTCTTCAAATTAAAGGGGATGTAAATTCTTTAGAAGAAGGAAAAGAAAAGGTGGCAGAAGTTATAAAAAATGGGACTGCAATCCAACATTTAAAAGATTTTATAGAGACTGCAGGAGGAAATCCAAAGTTAGTTGATGATTATACACTACTTCCAAAGTTTAAATCAGAATATGAATTTAAGGCTAAAAAATCTGGATGGATTTCAAAAATTGAGGCTGAAGAGATTGGAAAGGCAGCAATGGTTTTAGGAGCTGGGAGAGCGACTAAAGATGATGTAATTGATCACTCTGTTGGAGTTCTATTAACTAAAAAAGTTGGAGACTATGTTGAAGCAGGAGAAGTTTTAGCTTTTGTTCAACACAACGATAAAAATTTAGAGTCATCTGTTAAATTTTTAGAAGGTGCTTATACAATAGTGGATAATAAAGTAGAAAAAAATAAAGTAATTCTAGAAATTTTATCCAATATTGGGTTATAATAAATATAAAAAATATTTTAGGAGGAAGAATGAATTTAAGTAGATATATTGATCACACTGTATTAAAGGCTACAACAGAACCAAAAGATATTATAAAATTATGTGCTGAAGCTAAAGAACATAGGTTTTTTTCGGTTTGTGTGAATGGGTGCTACGTTGAATTAGCAGCTAAGGAGTTAAAAGGAACGGATGTCAAAGTTTGTGCTGTAATTGGTTTTCCTTTGGGAGCTATGTCAACAAAGGCAAAAATTTTTGAGGCAAAAACTTGTATAGAAGACGGGGCATCTGAAATTGATATGGTTATAAACATAGGTATGTTAAAAGCTGGTGAGACAGAATATGTTAAAAATGAAATAGCAGCTATTAAAGAGGCAATAGGAAAGAATGTGCTGAAAGTTATAATAGAAAATTGTTATTTAACAGATGATGAGAAAAAAATAGCTACTCAATTATGTTTAGACGCAGGAGCTGACTTTGTAAAAACATCTACAGGATTTGGAACTGGTGGAGCTACTTTTGAAGATATAATGTTAATGAAAGGGATTGTTGGAGATAAAGCCGAATTAAAAGCTGCAGGTGGAGTAAGAGATTTAGCTACTGCTGAGAAATATATATCTTTAGGTGTAACAAGATTAGGAACAAGTTCAGGTGTTGAATTAGTGACAACTGGAACTGCTGATCCAAATAAATATTAATTATGAATCAAGATTACTTAAGTAATTCTCTTACGAGAGAGTGCTTAGATAATTTATTAAGAGTTTCTCAATGCCAAGAGTTTAAGCAAGGAGAAACTCTTTTTTTAGAGCACTCATTTTGTGAGAATATATATTTTATTATTAATGGAAACGTTACACTATATAAAGATAATTCAGACGGGAAAAGAAAAATAATTTATTTATTGGGAAAGGATTCATTTTTGAATGATACTATGATATATGATGAATCACAAAAAACAAGTGTCAGTTGTGATGCCTTTTCTGATGTAAAAGTGATGATTGTTCCTATAAAAGAATTTAAAAAATTAATTTTTAAATACCCAGATTTAGCAATTTTGATAATAAAGTCTCTTTCAAAAAAAACAAAACGTTTATATAGACAATTAAAAAATACGACAACAATATCTATGGATAAAAGAATTGCTGCAAAATTGTGGAAATTAGCAAAAGATTTTGGTTATGAATACAAAGAGTTTCATGGGTTCACAGTGAAAGTAAATAACACATATCTTGCAGATATGTTGGGAACTAATAGAGAGACAGTTTCGAGAGGTATAAAAAAACTTAAAGAGTTAGGACTTGTAAAAGTTGAGAACGGTCAGATTTTTATTTTAAAAAGGGAGATTAGAGAATTTTATAGACGTTAAAATAAAAAATAGGAATACTCCTGTATTTATGGTATAATTATGAGTAAAATTAAAAAATTAGGAGGAACAAATGACAAATAATGATGTTCTAAGAAGAGTTAGATATGCTTTAAGAATAAACGATAAAGCTATGTTAGAAGTTTTCAAATTAGGAGGAATTAGTATTTCTTTAGAAGAGTTATCGGCTCTTTTAAGTAAACCTGAAGATGAAAACTTTAAAACTTGTAATAACAAAACTTTAGATGCATTTTTAAGTGGACTTATAACATATAAGAGAGGACCACAAAAAAATGCTCCTGAGAGAGTAGAGGAAATACCAAATAACAAAAATATAAATAATTATATTTTAAGAAAATTAAAAATTGCTTTAGCTTTTAGAAGTGAAGATATGATAGACGCATTTAAAACAGGTGGAATCAATATGTCTGAATCAGAGTTAAGTGCAATATTTAGAAGACCAGACCATAAAAATTATAGAGAAGCTGGAGATAAATATGTCAGAGTATTTATTAAAGGAATAACTGAACTTTTCAGAGGTGAAAAATAATTAGGATTATAAATTGACCTTAAAAAAGTTTATTTTTTGTCAATTATAAAAATGTGTGACTAGAATCACACATTTTTTTCTATATAAAGTAGTAGTATAAGATGTTAATATAAAAATAGTAGTATAAGAGGTGAAGAGATGAAAAAATTATTGACAAATGATGAGTTTAATATGACACTGTTAAATTTATCAAAAGAGTATGACATTTATGCTCCAGTTACACGTCCTTTTAAGGGAATGTTCTCGGATACTGATTTGGTAAAGTATGAGAAGATAACCAAATTGGAAGAAATCAATCTAAAAGATAAAAGCTACTACTCAGCCAAAGAGATTTTATTACCTATAAGACAAACGATATTCTACTTTAATGAAAATGAATTTAAAAAACCTGAGGGAATGACAAAGAAAGCCTTAATTCTATTAAGAAGCTGTGATTTTCATGCCATTGAAAGAGTTGATAATATATACTTAAATAATAAATTTGCTGATGAGTACTACGCTGATGCAAAGAAGATGGTTAAGTTTGCAGTTATTGGCTGTTCAGGAAAAGGTTGGGAAAGTTGTTTTTGTGCCTCAATGGGAACTAATACAGCAGAAAGTTATAATTTAGGTTTAACATTTAAAGAGGGAAAGATTTACGCCCACGTGAAAGATGATGAATTAAAAGAACATTTTAATAATGGAATAGACGAGGAGTTTCAGATGGAGTTTGTAACAGAAAATATTGAGAAAGTTACAATTCCTGAAAATATTGAACTTGAAAATATTATAGATGATGAGATGTGGAGAGATTATGATAGATGTATTAAGTGTGGTAGATGTAATTTTGTTTGCCCAACTTGTACTTGCTTTACTACTCAAGATATTTTTAATAGAGATAATTCTAAAACAGGAGAAAGAAGAAGAGTTTGGGCGTCTTGTCATGTAGATGGATTTACAACTATGGCTGGTGGACATGAGTTTAGGCAAAAATCTGGAGATAGAATGAGATTTAAAGTTATGCATAAAATTTCTGACTATAAAAAAAGATTTGGAACTCATATGTGCATTGGGTGCGGAAGATGTGATGATGCGTGTCCAGAATATATCTCTTATATAAATTGTATAAATAAACTATCGAAAAAGTTGGGTGATAATAATGAATAATATATATATGCCTGAAAGAGGAGAGATTTTATCAATAGTTCAAGAGAGTCCAATCGAGTGGTTATTTAAAGTAAAAACAACTATAAAACCTGCTGCGGGACAATTTATACAACTATCTATTCCCATGGTAGGAGAGGCACCAATCTCTGTTGCTAATTACAACCATGATGAAGAATGGATTGAATTTTTAATAAGAAAAGTGGGAAAAGTTACAGATGCAATATTTAATCTTCAACCGGGAGATTCAATATTTTTAAGAGGGGCCTATGGAAATTGTTTTCCTTTGGATATGTATTCAGGAAAAAGAGTGATTGTAGTTGCCGGTGGGAGTGGAACAGCTCCAGTAAGACCATTAATAAAACATTTTATAGATGATAAAAGTACAGATATTGAGCTAATTTTTGGATTTAAAGATCAAGAATCTATATTGTTTAAAAAAGAGATAGATGAATGGAGAAAAAAGGCTCCCATGATTTTAACTGTGGATAAAGGCTGTGGAATTGATGGAGAATGTGTAGGATTAGTCACAGAATATATTCCACATTTGAAGATGTATGAAAATTTTGATAATTTAGAAATTGTTATAGTAGGACCTCCTATGATGATGAAATACTCTGCATTAGAGTTTTTAAAATTAGGAATTCCAGAGGATAAAATTTGGGTTTCTTTTGAAAGAAATATGTCATGCGCTGTGGGAAAATGTGGACATTGCAAAATTGATGAAACATATGTTTGTTTAGAAGGACCTATATTTAATTATGTAAAAGCTAAAACGCTTTTAGATTAGGAGGAGACTATGGCTTTAGAGTTAAATAGAAAAAGTTTTACAAAAAATGCATATAGAATAACAAAAGATAGAAAAAAAACAGCTTTAAGAGTTAGAATTCCAGGGGGAGAGATAACGGCAGAACTACTTTTAAAGGTTTCTGAAATAGCTTCAAAATATGGAAATGGAAAAGTTCATATAACAACTCGTCAAGGATTTGAAATTAAAGGAATCGATATCACAAAAATTGATGAAGTAAATAAAAATATTCAACTTCTAATTGATGGGCTTGGTATTAACCAACCAAATGGAAAAGGTAATGGTTATCCGGCAGCGGGAACAAGAAATATAACTGCTTGTATAGGGAATAGTGTTTGTCCAAAAGCACAATATAACACAACAGAGTTTGCAAAAAAAATAGAAAAAGAAGTTTTTCCTAGTGATTTTCATTTTAAAATAGCTTTAACAGGTTGTCCAAATGATTGTATAAAAGCTCGAATGCATGATTTTGGTATAATTGGAATGACTATGCCCCTATATGAAAAAGAGAGATGTGTTTCATGTGGGGCGTGTGTAAAAAAATGTAAAGGCTTATCGACAGGAGCTTTAAAAGCTGAAAACTATACTGTTATAAGAGAACACAGTAAATGTATAGGATGTGGAGAATGTGTTTTAAACTGTCCTACTTCATCTTGGGTAAGAGATGAAAAGAAATATTATAGACTTGCTATTATGGGAAGAACTGGAAAGAAAAATCCAAGATTAGGTGAGGATTGGATTTTATGGGCTGATGAGGAGAGCATAACAAAAATTATAAAAAATACATATAGGTATGTAGACACATATATCAATAGAGCACTTCCAAAAGAGCATATAGGATATATTGTTGACAGAACAGGCTTCAATGAGTTTAAAAAATTTGCACTAGAAGGTGTTGATTTAGAGGATATAGCAATTGAAAGAAATATGGTCAACTGGAATGGAATTATATATTCCGGTGCCGAAAATGATATAGGTAAATAGATATGATTTGGATTTTGCAAAGGCTGATTATAGTGTTATTTTTTATGTTAGTAGCTGCTTATCTTTTTTATAGAATATATGGGAGTCAATGGTTTTTTTTATTAATACCAATTCTTGGGTTTTTACCATTTGTTCTTTTTTATTTTTATCGAAATAAAAGAAGTTTATCCCTAGAAGTTTTCTTAGGTCATTATCTATTCTATCTTAACTATATAATATTAGGAGCTTTAATGATTTTATCAATAGCTTTTATCTTGAAAATATTCTCGATTGATATTTTAAAAGAGATTAGTTACAGAAAGACGGTTTTCCATATTTTTATAGTTTTTAGTCTGGGGATACTATCTATTTGGGGATATAGGAATTTTAAAAATATTGATGTAGAAAACTATCGAATATTAAGTGATTTAACTCAAAGAAAAAGTGCTTTAAAATTTGCTTTTATAAGTGATGTCTATTTAAATGAAAAGTTTGATGGCAGTAAGTTAAAAGAAGCCTTTGAAAAAATGAAGAATCAAGATGTTGAATTAGTTCTTATAGGGGGAGATTTTTTAGATAACTCTTATAAAAGCGTGAGGGATGATATAAAAAGTATAATTGATGAGACAAAGTTTAAACATGGAATATATTTAGTCTTAGGAAATCATGAGTATTATGGTGGAATAGATGAAAATATTAAATATATTAAGAGTCTTGGAATAAATATTTTGAGAGACGAAGCTGTTAAAATTGAGGGGATAACTATTATTGGACGAGATGATAGATACAATAAAAAAAGAAAAACTTTAGAGGAGCTTTTAAAAAATATTGATAAAAGTAGTTCTGTTATAGTTGTTGATCACAATCCTCAATCTTTAAAGGAGTTGGGAAATGAAAAAGTAGATTTGTATTTATCAGGTCATACACACAAAGGACAGTTGTTTCCTTTTAATTTGATAGTTGATTATATGTATGAGAATTCTGGTGGATATAAGAAAATAGGGAATACACACACGTATGTAAGTTCAGGTTTAGGCACGTGGTTGATTCCATATAGAATCGGAAGCAGTAGTCAAATAATGATTTTTGATTGAAATATAAAAAAAGAGATAACTACATTACTAAGTTATCTCTTTTTGATATACATTACATTAAAAGAAAACATTGCAATGTCTTAAATCGATATTCCATAGAAGCTTAATATTTCTTTTCGTACATTGGCAACCATGAATAGCGTCAAATATAGACTCTAAATTATAATGTCTAATTATATAAGATTCAACACAGACATCTAAAGTCGTTTTTTGGTCCCTTAAATTACAAGGATATACTACAACAATCTCCTCTTTAAGTTTATCAAGTTTTTTTAAAGTATCTAAGGTAATATCATTGATATTCTCAAATCTATGTAAAACATTATTCTCTCTATCTAGAATAAGTCCTTCTCCAATGTGGAATAGATTTTCCTTAACAATATTTCTGTAAGAGTTAGTTAATTTTTCATAAGCTATAATCATGGTATCAACCCCTTCTATTATCTTAATTACCATATGTATTACCTTATAGATACTATAAAGTCAAATGCTTTCCTTTAATTTGAATCATTAGTCTAATGAATAGTTCCTAAAGAATAATCATGTATTGGGATTGGATATAGTTCAAATCCTTGAATTTTTTTATTAACTGCACCATTTAGATCTCTATAAAACAACATCACTTCACTGCTATTATCTACAATAATTTCTTGAATTTTCTGGTATATATATTCTCTTTTATTTTCATCTAAAGTACTTCTAGCTTCTTCTAAAAGATTGTCCACTTGTTTATTATTAAAAAATGTTCGATTCCCCGGAGGACCGAAAGCATTTGAATGGTGAGTTGGATAAAGAGCATAGTCAGAATCACCAGTGACACTTCCCCAAGAACCTATAAACATATCAAACTCTCCAGAATTGGTTTTGACCCAATAGATACTGGGCTCTAAAACTGCTATTTGAATATCAACTCCAACTTCTTTCAAATATCCAGCAATAATTTCTGCAGTTTGAATATCAATACTGTTGCTCATTGTAGCTAAAGTAAGAGTTTTATTTTTCAAAGGGATTAAAAGTTTTGAAGCTTCACTTTTATCATAACCTATATTTTTTAAACTTGAATTATATCCTTTTATACCTTTTGCCACAGGAGAGCTTGCAATTTCTCCCTCTCCATTTAAAACAACTTCTAAGATAGCCTCTTTATCAATTGCCAAATTTATACCTTTTCTTATATTTATATCTTTAAAAATATCTTTTTTTAGATTTAACCCCATATAAGTATAGGAATATGAAGGAGTTGATATAAATCTTAAATTTGGATTAGCATTGATAATTTTTTTATCTTGGGGCGGTAGAGATAGAGCTATATCAGCTTCACCTGTTTCTAGAGCTATGGTTCTATTTGTGGCTAGAGGGATTATTTTTATATTTATTTTTTCATATGCAGGCTTAGTACCAAAATAATTTTCAAATCTTTTCAATACAACTTTTTCACCGGGAATCCAATTTTCTAGAGTATACTTTCCAGTTCCCATTGGATGCTCTACTAAAATTTGTGGATTTTCTTCGAGATAGTTTTTACTCACAATACTCAGAGCTGGGTGAGTAAGTTGTTCTATAACTGCAGAAAATGGTTTTTCTAAAATCATTTGAAAATTATATGAATCTTTTATAATAATCTCTTTAATAGGTGGCAATAGCCCAGCGATTCTTGGAGAATTTTTCATTCTTTCAAAAGAAAATTTGACATCTTCAGAAGTTAAATTTTTTCCATTTTGAAAAAAAACATTATCTTTCAAAGTAAAATCAATAGTTTTGTTGTCTATAAACTTATAGCTTTTAGCTAATCCTAATATTGTTTCCATATCAGAATTTTTTTCCAAAAGTCTTGAATATAAAAGGCGATTTATTCTCAAAGAAAAACCATCATTTCCAAAGTGAGGGTCAAATGTTCTGGGATCTCCCTCCTGTGCTATATTAATTGTTACTGAGAGTACAGCAGTGCTAAGCACAAATATATAAAATAAAAATAAATGAATCCTTTTCATAAAATCCTCCCTACAAAATGATGTTTACAATATTATCGACAGTGGTTTCTAAAAATTCTTGAGCCACTTTTTTAAACTTTTGGGTATCACCACTAACAAAAAATTTTATCTCTCTTTTTTCAATATATTTACTTTCTCCTATAATTAATTTTAGAGATTTTGCAGTTTCTTTAGCAGGATCTATAATCTTCTTTGTAAAATATCTTTTTATATATTTTTTTATCAATGGATAATGAGTACAACCTAAGATGAGGGTATCTATATTTTTAGGTAAGTTATTCAGATATGTTTTTATTAGTTGACAACTTTCCTCATTATCAATCCACCCTTTTTCTATCAGCTCTACAAAAAGTGGACATTTGACTTGATATATTTTTAAAGTTTTATCAATTTGATTAAACTCTTTTAAATACACATTCATTTTAATTGTAGCAGGAGTAGCGATAACTCCTATTCTTTTATTTTTAGTTTCTCTTATTCCCTCTTTAACGCCGTTTTCTACTACTCCTATAACAGGGACCCTATACCGTTCTCTCATTATAGTCATAGCAGCGCCAGTAGCAGTATTACAGGCTATAACAAGGACATCCACTTTTTTTTCATAAACTAAAAAATCTGAAACTTTTAAACAGAGTGCTCGAATCTCTTCAATCTCTCTATCTCCATAAGGAGCGTGTAAACTATCTCCAAAATAGATGATATTATCATAGGGGAACTCTTTTAGAATCTCTTTTAGCACCGAAATTCCCCCTACTCCAGAATCAAATACTCCAATTGTTCTCATTGAAACCTCACATTCATTTCTATATTAATTTTATTATACTACCTGATTCCCCGGGAATTGCGGGAGTGACTTCTAATCTTCTAGGAATTCTTATTTTAAGGTCTTCAACATGACTTATAATTCCTATTTTCATTTTTTCTTTCCATCTAATTTCCTCTAAAATTTCAATAACTCTATCTAGAAGCGTGGCATCTAAAGTTCCAAATCCTTCGTCTAAGAAGAAAAACTCAAGTTGTATTTTCCCCTTTAATTGTAATTGGCTAGATAGAGCTAACGCTAGTACTAAAGAAACAATAAAAGTTTCTCCTCCTGAAAGTGTTGAACATTCTCGAGTAAAATTGCTATTAAAGGCGTCAACAATATTAAAATCGCAATTGTTATCCACCGTTAAAATGTATCTTCCTCTTGTAATCTTTTGTAATCTTTTAGAAGCTTCATAAGCTATATAGTCCAATTTTTTTCTAGCTAGAAATTTTACAAATTTTCTTCCTTCAAATTTTTTTTGAAGGGTTATAATATCATCTTGTTTTAAAATTAATTTATTTATTTTCTCCAAAATCTCTCTAGATTCTTTGGCTAACTGTTCAAGTCGTGCCAAATCCCTTTTATTTTCAGTAATTTCTTTAAATTTAGCATCATTTTCAGTCAAAACACTATTCAAATCTGCTTTATTTAACAAAATTATTGATTTTTATCGAGAGTTTCAACCTAATAACATACCAATGTTAAGTTCATATGTACAGCTGATAGGAATAGATAACATAATTGTAGAAAATACTAATGCAGAACCAGGGAAATATCTTGCAGAATATGGTGTTTATGTTTTTGCTATAACTGTTGGTGGTAATGTATTGTGTATTGATACAAATGATGTCAAAGAGGGAGATGCAAGTGTTTTGATTGCTGATTCTAATTTTTGCTCATATAATGAGGTTTATGATTGTATTGAAATAGGAATTGTACCAGAAATGTTACTAGATGATTTATCAAATAATGGAATAGTTCGTTTGAATTATATGAATATTAAAAAATGTTTGAATAAAATAGATGATTCGTGTTTAGATTTTATGATGAAACTTTCGAATGAAGAGTATGAAGATATAGAGGAATTTTTAGAATAAACTTAATAATAGGGCTTGTAATATATTGCAATAAGGTTATGATAAATATTCCTGAGGGTGAAAATTATTTTATGCTAGAATTTTCTTCTCCTCAAAAGGTAGCAGAACAGACGTTAGATGTTGAGG
>NZ_CDRRQU010000055.1:0-13059 GCF_977044495.1 Cetobacterium sp.
GCCATTGACCTGCATGGTCGGAATAGCAAGATTCGAACTTGCGGCCCCCTGCTCCCAAGGCAGGTGCGCTACCGGACTGCGCTATATTCCGAATTATTATGTTCTATAGCTATCTGCTACAAAAATATAGTATCATAAAATCTTTTTTATGTCAATAAACTTTTTTATTTTTTGTTTTTTTTAGTTCATGATATAATCATTATTAGATAAGTTTAACTAATAATACGGAGGTTATAGATGAAAAAATTAATTTCTTGGAATGTTAATGGTTTTAGAGCTATTCTTCAAAAAAATTTTCTAGAGTACTTCAATTCAGTTGATGCAGATATCTTTTGTCTGCAAGAAATAAAACTTCAAGAGGGACAAATCGATTTTAAACCAGATGGATATAACTGTTATTGGAATTACGCTGAAAAAAAAGGCTACTCTGGAACTGCCGTCTTTACTAAGGAAACTCCAATATCTATATCATATGATATCGGTATGGAACATCACGATAAAGAAGGAAGAGTTATCACTCTAGAATTCAAAGATTACTATTTAGTGAATGTATATACCCCTAATTCTCAAACCGAATTAGCCAGATTAAACTATAGACTAAGTTGGGAAGACGATTTTAGAAATTACCTCTTAACTTTAAATTCAAAAAAACCTGTTATCCTTTGTGGAGACTTGAATGTTGCTCATACTGAAATAGATTTAAAAAATCCAAAAACAAACACTACAAATGCAGGATTTACTATTGAAGAAAGAAATAAATTCACCCAACTTCTTGAAAGTGGATTTGTAGATAGTTTTAGATATTTACATCCCAATGTTATTGATGCATACTCTTGGTGGTCATACAGATTTAACGCTAGAAAAAATAATGCTGGTTGGAGAATTGATTACTTTATAGTTTCAAATAAGATAAAAGATAAAATTGTAGAAGCCAACATTCATAACGAAATTTTGGGCTCTGACCATTGTCCCGTAGAACTTATAATAAAAGAGCTTTCTTAATTGAGAGCTCTTTTTATTTTATCTTTTATTTCCTAAATTTAAAAGGAATCTTATATTTTTACAGTAAAGGTAGATACAAACTATAAAATTCTTTAATATTTTTTGAGGGAGGTTTTTATTATGAGTTTAATTAAAAAAAATGATTGGTTTTCTAATTTTTTATCTGATCCTTTTGATGAGGATAAGCTACCTAATCCATTTAAAAAGTCTTTTCCTGCGGTTAATATATCAGAAAATGAAAAAGATTATCTTATTGATGTTTGTGTTCCTGGAATAAAAAAAGAGAATTTAAAATTAAATATCAGTGAAGGAATCCTTACTCTTTCTTATAAAATTGAAGAAAATAAAGAGGAAAAAAACAAAACTTACTTCAAAAAAGAGTTTTCGGCGGGTTCTTTTGAGAGAAAAATGACTTTACCTAAAAATTGCTTAGAGGATGAAATAAAAGCTACTTTTAATGATGGTATTCTCAACATTGTAATCCCTAAAGATGAAACAAAAAAACCAGAGACAACTTCTATTCCAATTGATTGACATAAAGACTAAAACAGGTGGTGTTGACTTATCAACATTGCCTGTTTTTATTAACAGGGGGTATTATTTATGTTTCGTGACTCTTATAATAAAAATAAGTTCCTTATAACCATAGAGGGCATGAGTGCCAATATGCTTTCTTTAGGTATTCAAGGTTTTGCCTTGACAGCTTTAGCTTTATATTTTAAATGTGAGCCATTTTGGATATCAGTTATTACAACTCTACCTTTAGGTCTACAATTACTCCAAATTTTTTTGGGAACATATTACAAATTTTTTAAAACAAAAAAACAAGCTTTACTATTCAGTGCTGCTGCCGCAAGAATTCCAATGTGCTTTTTATTTTTTATTGTTTTTTTTGATAAAATTGACTATCGATTTCTTGTAGGAGTTGTTTTTATCTACTCATTTTTTTCCGCATTTGTAAGTGGAATATGGACAAGTTCAGTTGGAGATATTATAAAAAAAGAGGATAGAGGGATTTTTTTTTCTAGAAGATTTACTCTAATTTCTATATCAACAGTAATTTTTTCATATATAGTTTCCAATGCTTTAAGTTATACTCCCGGAAAAATAAGTATCCTAATATTAACTTTTATAATTGCTATAGCCGCTATTACGACATTAATTTTGCTTTTTTTTCATGAAATTCCAAATTTTGAAGAAAATCAAATAAATTTTTCTATAAAAAAACCTCTAAAAGATACAAATTTTTTTAATTTTTTAATTTTCATAGCAATATGGAACTTCTCAATTGAATTTACAAAACCCTATTTTTATTATTTTGCTATTGTCAACCTGAATGTCTCATATAATATCCTAGGATTATCTAGCTCTTTAACCGCTATATTATCAATTATTGCTTTCTTTATATATGGTAAACTAGTACAAAGAATTGGCTATAAAAAACTTCTATCTTTTGGAATTAGTGTTTGCAGTTATGTTGTTATTTTTTATTTTCTAATGACTAAAGAAACTGTTAATAGCCTTATTATGATGGATGCCATTGGAACTGCCATTGGTTGGTCAGCTATAAATCTCTCTTTATTTAGCTTACTTTTAGAACTTTCCTCACCTGATAGAGATTCTTATACAGCAGCTTACTCTTTAGCTGTTGGAGTTTTAGGATTAACTGGAGCTTTCTTAGGGGGATACCTCGCTGATTTTTTAAATGGAAAAAGTATCTTAATTTTCGGTGATTCCTATGCAGGTTTGAAGCTTATGTTTTTTATAAGTTTTTTCTTAAGACTTTATTGCATACTTCTCTTAACTAAAGTGAGAGCTTATCAAAAAAGTCTCTATTATCCAGGACTATACCCATCCATCATTTACCTTTTTAGAAATAGACGATAAAAAAGCTCCTGTCAGAAACAATTATCTGCTAGAAGCTTTTTTTACTATTTATTATTTTTTAAACAAAATTCTTCAAAATGAGGAAGTGTCAAACACCAATCACAAAAATTTCCCCAATCCTCTTTCAGTTTATGGTATCTTCTTTGAAGGTAAATCGTTTTCAATTGTAAATAAGATGTCGTAACTCTCATTGTTTGCTCTAAGCCCATTGGACAATTAGATATTATTTTCATATAAATTTCATACTTCGTATAAATCTTTCCATCTAATTCTACTTCTTTTTGCTCTTTTTCAAAAGAATTAAATATTTCAATCCATCTATTTAAATTTTCAATAACTACATCATCTACATACTCATTACAAGATTTTTTCAAATCCATTTTTGTCAATCTATGCATCTTTGATGTTGATGATATTATATCGGCAAAATGATACCTTTGAAATTGTGGTGTCCAATAATTCGGATATGTTATATCAAACTGAACAATTATTCCCTTTAAAAAACTATCGTGTCCTGTTCCTGTTGGAACATTTCCCAATTTTCCTGCTCTTTTAAAATCTTTTTCTTCTACACTAGGTGTTTCATTCCATTCCTCTATTGACTCAGCTACCATTGGATAACCGCTAGCTATTAAACTTTCTTCTAATCCGTAAACTCTATCATTAAATATTTTAAGCATGATATACCTCCATAAAACTTTTTATAGATTATATCATACTTTTTTTTTTAATGCATTTAAAAAATACCTAAATTTATTCTAAACATCTTTTACATTTAACCATTCTATATGGTCATTTTTCCTCTTAATATTTTCAACAATTTTATCTCTAGCTTCACCTTCTTTTATATCTAAATCAACTTTTTTCAACTCTGCTAGTAAACTGTAAAGTTCTTCAGTTTTTTCAGTTTTTAATCTTTCTTCTACCTTTGATATCATTTCTTTTAATTTCATAAAATCCACCTCCTAATTTCTACTATATTTCTTCTTAATTTTTTTTTAATTCCTTTTATTTTTAAGTAGTGTTCTAAAAATTAATGTAAAATATTCATAAATAAAGTTATTATTCCTGCATTAAAAAAATCTATAAATAATCCTCCTACAATTGGAATTACAAAAAATGCTTTTGGAGATGGAAAATATTTTGCTGTTAAAGCCTCCATATTAGCTAAAGCTTTTGGCGTTGTTCCAAAACCACAACCACAATGACCGCTTGTCATCACAACCGCATCATAATCTTTTCCTGTTAATCTGAATGTAATAAAGTATGCAAATACTCCAATTAATATAGTTTGTGCTACTAACATTATCACTAAAGGCAACGCTAACCCTTGTAATTCCCATAACTTAAAACTCATCAAAGTCATTGAAAGAAATATCGTCAATGTAAATCCACCAATTATATTTATAATATCTAGATGTACTTTATATGCTCCACTAAAATCTGAAATATTTCTTATTAAAGCTGCCGCAAACATAGCACCTATGTATGATGGTAAAACTATTCCTGCTCTTGATAAGTAGTTTGAAATTAAACTTCCTACTCCCATTGCTATTATAATTTGAAAAGAAGCTGTTGAAACATGTTTGGGATCTAGCGGTGTTTTTTTCTCCTCATCTGAATCATATACTCCACCGCCTACTTTGCTCTCTAAAAGATTGTGCTTTCTTATCAATCTATTCGCTAAAGGTCCTGATATTAAGCTCCCAACTATTAAAGCATAGGTTGCAGTAGCCATTGCAACCACTGTTGCTCCCTCCGCTCCATAACTTTCTAAAATAGGAGCAAACGCTCCAGCCGTTCCTGGTCCTCCTGTTGTTGACATAGATCCCGTAGCCAGTCCTATTAATGGATTTAATTTTAAAATTTGTGCTAATCCTACTCCCAGAATATTTTGGGATATAGCTAATCCTACCGAAGCTATTAAAAACATAAATACCGGCATTCCAGCTTTTTTTAATAATTTTAAACTTGCTGAATACCCCACTGTTGTAAAGAATGCAATCATGAAAATACTTCTCAGCGAATCCTCAAATATAAAGTTAAACATACCTGTTTTATATCCAATAAAGGTAATTATAGAAAATACCGTTCCTCCTGTAACTGATTCTGGAATGCAATTTTCCTTTAAAAATTTGAAATTATAATTTAAAAATTTACCCATATACAATACAATAACTGCCATTGCTATAGTTTGAATTGTTGATAACTCAATTGTCATCTTAAATACCTCCTGTTAAATGTTTATAAAGTGTGCGTGCTTTTCGATTATAGCACTTTATCATTATTTTTTGAAATAGAATATATAAATAATTTGAATAATTAATTATTTAATTCATTGATATATCGAAATAAGATTACAAATAAAAAATATTTTAAAGCTAGATTTTTTTTTTATATCGTGTTATGATATAGAGTCAAGAATAGCTCTGACAAAATACAAAAAATGAAGGAGTGAGTCATGAAAATAGGTTTTGATCACAATAAATATCTAGAAGAACAATCGAAATATATCCTAGAAAGAGTTAATAATTTTGACAAATTATATCTTGAGTTTGGTGGTAAACTGTTATTTGACTTACATGCAAAAAGAGTTTTACCGGGATTTGATGAAAATGCCAAAATTAAATTACTTCAAAAACTGAAAGAAAAAGTTGAAGTTATAATCTGTGTTTACGCTGGTGATATCGAAAGAAACAAAATTAGAGGAGACTTTGGTATCACATATGATATGGACGTTTTTAGACTAATCGACGATTTAAGAGAACGTGAACTCGAAGTAAACAGTGTTGTCATCACAAGATACGACGACCAACCCTCTACATCTCTTTTTATAACTAAATTAGAGAGAAGAGGAATTAAAGTTTACAAACATAGAGCTACAAAAGGATATCCAACTGATGTTGACACTATTGTTAGTGAAGAAGGATACGGTAAAAATCCATATATCGAAACAACTAAACCAATTGTTGTTGTTACTGCTCCAGGACCTGGAAGTGGAAAACTAGCTACTTGTTTGAGTCAACTTTATCATGAAAATAAACGTGGGACTGCTGTTGGCTATTCAAAATTCGAAACTTTTCCTGTTTGGAACGTACCTTTAAAACATCCTTTAAATATAGCTTACGAAGCTGCAACTGTAGATTTAAAAGATGTTAATATGATTGACTCATTCCATCTTGAAGCATATGGTGAAACTGCTGTTAACTACAATAGAGATATTGAAGCGTTTCCTGTACTAAAAAGAATTATTGAAAAAATAACAAATAAAGAATCAATTTATAAATCTCCAACTGATATGGGAGTTAATAGAGTAGGATTTGGTATTACTGATGATGAAGTTGTTAGAGAAGCCTCAAAACAAGAGATCATCAGAAGATACTTTAAAACTGGATGTGAATATAAAAAAGGATATGTAGATAAAGAAACATTTCAAAGAGCCAAACTTATTATGGAAGAACTAGATTTAAAAGAAAGTGATAGAAAGGTAGTTATGGCTGCTAGAGAACACCTAGAAAAACAAAAACAAGCTTGTGAGAAAAATGAACTTCTATCATCTGTCGCTATGGAACTTTCAAATGAAATGATTTTCACAGGTAAAAAATCGAATGTTTTAGATGCTTCATCAGCTGTTCTAATAAATGCTTTAAAAGCTATCGCTGGAATTAACGACAATATCCATCTAATATCTCCAACTATAATTGAAGATATTACGCAACTGAAAAAAAACACACTACAAAGTAAAAATTTAGGTTTAGATTGCGAAGAGATGCTTATTGCTCTCACTATATCAGCTACAACTAATCCTATGGCCCAAGCGGCTCTTGATCAGCTTCCAATATTAAAAGGAGCTCAACTTCACTCGACTACTATTTTGGGTAAAGGTGATGAACAAACTCTTAGAAAACTTGGTATTGATGTGACATCAGATCCAGTTTTTCCAACTGAAAACTTATACTACAATGAATAAAACAAAATGTTGAACAAATAAATGAACCATATCCTACCCAAAGGAAATTTTGAGTAGAATATGGTTCATATTTTTTATCTTCCTCCGATTATAATATCCCTAATCTTAATTCTAGGTTGTCCCACATTAGCTGGAATGCTACCCGAAATAGATCCACACATCCCTTGACCATGAGCTAAATTATCGCCAATCATATCAATTTTATGAAGAATTTCTGGTCCATTACCAATTAGTGTTGCACCCCTAACAGGCTCTACGATTTTCCCATTTCTTATTAAATATCCTTCCATAATAGAGAAGTTAAAGTCTCCTGTACTTGGATTAACAGAACCTCCCCCCATATATTTAGCATAGATTCCATCTTCCACACTTGATAACATCTCCTCTAAAGATGAAGTTCCATTTAAAATAAATGTGTTAGTCATTCTAGAAGTCGGTGCATATTTATAAGACTCTCTTCTAGCATTCCCCGTACTTTCAACACCCATTCTTCTTCCATTTAATTTATCTACCATATACCCTTTTAAAATCCCATTTTCAATTAAAAGATTTCTTTGGGTAGGTGTTCCTTCATCATCTATATTAGATGAACCCCATTCATTTGGAAGAGTTCCATCATCCACTGCAGAAACAAGATTACTAGCTACCTGTTCCCCTATTTTTCCCGCAAAAACAGAAAGTCCTTTAGCTACACTTGTAGCTTCAAGACCATGACCACACGCTTCATGAAATATAACTCCTCCAAATTCATTTTCAATGATAACAGGCATTTTACCACTTGGAGCATACTTAGCTCCCAACATAGTCTTAGCTATTCTCGAAGCCTCTCTAGCGTATGATTTAATATCAATCTCCTTAAAAAACTCAAATCCTTTAACTGCTCCAGGTCTATATGATCCAGTTTGCATATCATTCATATCAGAAGCAATACTTTCAATTCCTAATCGACTTCTAACTCTTGTATCCTCAGCCCAAACACCTTCAGAGTTGGCAATCAAAATATTTTGTGTAGAATCATTGTAATTTATCCTAACTTGACTTATACATTTATCATATTCTTTAGCAGCGTTATAAGCTTCCTTCATAACTAAAATTTTATCATCTTTTAGAACACTTCCAGGTGCTAAAACTATCTTATGTCTATCTTCAATCTCTTGTTTGATAAGGCTTATGGTAATATCTTTCTTAGTTCCTCTTATAGCTTTAGAAGCTTTCTGTGCTACTTTGATAAGATTTTCTTCACTCATATCATTGGTATAAGCGTAAACAGAAAACAACTCTTTGAAAATTCGTATTCCAACTCCAAAATCATTTCCTGAAATAGCTTGTTCAACTTTTCCATCAATCAAATAAAAAGAATCCCCAACTTTATTTTCTATAAAAACTTCTGCAAAATCACCTCCAGTAGAAAGTGCTTCATTTAATATATTTTCAATTAAACTCTTCTCTATCATATAGATTTCTCCTTTTGATATTTTTTATTAGAGTATATCATATGTACTTTTTTTTAGATAGAATTATTAAATAGAAAAAAAAATAAAAGTATAGTATAATACTTCAATAAATAATAATATGGAGGGATTTTTATGGAAAGTCTTTTGGGAAATATATCGAATGAAACAGTATTATATACGTTAAAATATTCTCCTATCATTATAAAAAAATTAATATACCTATCAATACTTTATTTTACATACACTCCGGTCAAAAAATTTTTAGTGAACTCTTTAATAAAAATACTAGATGGAAAAATTTTAGACGAACTATTAGTAAATTTTCTATTAACAACAGTAAATCTATTAGTAACGGTTTTCTATTTCCTTAATTTACTAGAAATCTTAGGGTTAAAAACTACTTCAATTTTGGCATTAATAGGATCAATAGGTGTTGGAATAGGATTAGCATTAAAAGGAAGTTTATCAGATGTTGCAGGTGGAATACAAATCCTAGTTTCAAAACCATTTAAAAAAGGGGATTTTATAATCGCAGCAGGAACAGAAGGAGCAGTCCAAAAGATAAGTTTTTTATATACTGTCCTAAATAGCATAGACAATAAAAAAATTATAGTTCCGAATGGAAAGTTATCCTCATCTATAGTTACCACAGTCACAGCTAATCCCCAAAGAAGGGCAGATTTTTTATTTTTCGCAGATAAAAAATGTAATATAGACAAAGTTAAAAAAACACTTTTTGAAGTAGTTGAAAAACATCCATTAGTTCTAAAAGATCGAGATATTTTTGTTAGATTTGCCAAAGAAACAGCAGCGGCCTCTGAATTTATTGTCAGAGTTTGGACTTTAAAAGAAAATTTTAAAGATTTAAGTGCTGATATTCAAGAAGAAGTAAAAAAAAGATTTGATAAGGAGGGAATAAGAATCCCATATCAATCATATAAAGTAAAAAACATTTATAAAAAAATTAATTAAGATTTAAAATATTATAATTGGAGGCAAACAATGAATATAAAATTATTTATAGATAAGATTTTTGAAACAGCTAAAAATATGCAGTTAAATGATTTTGAAATCTATTTCACTTCTTCTGAAAATGAAACTATTAAAGTTTTTAAAGGGGAAATAGATACATATAGTAATTCACAAAATATGGGAATCTCCTTTAGAGTTAAAGTCAATGAAAGGATGGGATATTCCTATACTGAATCTCTTGAGGAAAAAGATATTATTCCTCTTATAGATAGAGCTATTTCCAATGCCAAAGTTATTGAAAATACAGATGTTATTGAAATTTATGGGGAAAAAAATATTTACAAAAAAATTGATTCTTTTAATCCAAATCTTAAGAACATTTCAGTTGAAGAAAAAATCAATTTCCTATTAGAAGCCGAAAAGACAGCTTTAAATTTGGATTCTCGAGTAAAAAATGTCAATTATTGTATGCTTGGAAGTGGATATAGTGAAAATATTATCAAAAATTCAAAAGGCTTAGATCTTTTTCACAATGCTAACTCCATATATGCTTATATAGCTGTTGTTGTTCAAGATGGTCATTCTATAAAAAATGATTCAGCCTACGTTGTGGCTAAAAACTTTTCGGAAATGAATTCTAAGAAGCTAGCTACCGAAGCTGTTACTAAAGCTCTAAAGAAATTAAATTCAATCCCAGTAGAAAGTAAAGTCTACAATGTTATTATAGAAAACGATTCTTTTGCGGATCTCTTGGGAGCTATGAGTGGAATTTTTTCAGGAGAAGCTGTCCAAAAAGGTGTTTCAAAACTAAAGGGGAAGCTTGGAGAAGTCATTGCCAGTCCTATTGTGACAATAACTGATAATCCACACTTAAAAGATGGTTATGGTAGCTCCCCATTTGATGCCGAAGGGGTTCCTACTCAATGCAAACATCTCATTGAAAATGGTATTTTAAAAACGTATCTTCATAACTTAAAAACTGCAAAAAAAGACAACACAAAAACAACAGGAAATGCAGCTAAAGGTGGATATAAAGGAACAATGGGAATTTCATCTTTTAATCTATATCTAGAAAAAGGAAATCAATCTTTTCAAAATCTCTTAACTAAATTACAAAATGGAATTTTGATAACTGGCTTCTCTGGTTTACATTCTGGTTTAAATTCCATATCCGGAGATTTTTCTCTGGCTACAGAGGGATTTTTAATTGAAAATGGTAAAATAACGAAATCTTTAAACCAGATTACTTCAGCTGGAAATTTTTTTGACCTTTTAAAAAATATAGAGTATATTGGAACTGACTTAAAATTTAATTTATCAGGTGTTGGCTCGCCTTCAATTCTAATTAAAAATATAAGTATTTCATCATAATTATAACTCGTGGGAGGTAGTATATATGAATAAAATTGAGAATATTGATGCTCTAGTTCTTGCCGGAGGAAAAAGTTCGAGAATGAATTTTTTAGACAAAGCTTTACTTAAATACGATAAGAATAGAACTTTTTTAGAAAAAATAACTCAGGAATTAGATGACTTTCAAAATTTAATGGTTTCTATCAATAAAGATCAAAATTTTCTTATACCTAGAGGTATTATAATCACAGATACTATAGAAAATGCAGGTCCTATTGAAGGAATATATCAAGGACTTTTAAATACAAAATCAGATTTTATTTTTGTTACAACCTGTGATATGCCAAATATTACCAAAGAATTTATCAGTTTTATACTCCAGTTTATCTCTCATGATTATGATGCTATTATTATTAAAGATAGTAAAGGAAAAACATACCCTCTTTTCGGAATATACAATAAATCTGCATTAAGCACAATAGAAAGAGCAATCATGGATAAAAACTATAGACTCCAAAATCTCCTACCTGAATTAAATGTTAAATATATAAATCTAACCAATACAACTTTTGACTACCAAAGGCTTTTAAAGAGTATTGATACTCAAGAAGAGCTAAAATCTAACTCTATTTTTATGGGAAATAAACCTTTTATTGCTATTTGTGGTGCTAAAAACAGTGGTAAAACTCGCTTAATTGAAGAGTTATTACAACATTTTAACGACGCCGGATTCAAAGTAGCTACCATTAAATTTAATTCTGAGTACAATCTTGACACTCTTGATGAAGAATTAAATAGATATAAAAAATCTGGTGCCAAAGGAAGTCTACTTTTTTCTAAAAATAACTATATTCTTTTAAAAGATCGAGTCAATAATAATTTTTTCCAGTACTTAAGCTACTTTAAAGATTTTGATATTATTCTATTAGAAGATTTTAAGCATGAACCTTTTCCTAAAATTGAAATTCTAAAAGAAGATGTATCTATAGCACCTTCATCTAATCCCACTAACTTACTTTTTTATGCAAGTGATTCAAATAAAATTTTAAATGATAAATCTATGAAATCTATAAATTTAAAAGATAGCGTTTCAATTTTTAAAGAAATTTTAAAAATTAGTAACTTATAAATTTTTAAAAAAAACTGCAACCTAATGAAGGGATGCAGTTTTTTATCAATCTATTTTTTTAATAATCTTTTTTCAGTATGAGAATACCCCGCTACATGATCCTCTGTCTTTTTCATCTCTTTTTTTACTGTTATATGTTTATCTAAATACTCAATTGATTCTTTCATATCTTTGAGAAGTAATGAAATTTGTTCCATACTTTGATCCGCTCTTACGACAACTCTCATTACTGTCACGTCTTCAAAATTCTTAGGAAGTGGATATGCTGGTAATTGCCATCCATAGTATCTCAATCTATCCGATAAATCATACTCTGTCCATGCTCGTTTTGAATCTATTTTTAGTGACCAACAGACAATTGGAATATTTTCTCCACTATTTAATATTTTAAATATTCCCAACTTTTCTAATCCTTTTGTCAAAAATAGCCCTACATCTCTTGATCTTTCATGTACTGCCTTATACCCTTCTCTACCCCATCTCACAAAATTGTAATATTGAGCCCATATTTGACTTCCCGGTCTTGAGAAATTTATTTGGAATGTTGGTTCAAATGCCCCTAAATATGCTACTTTGAACAGTAACTCTTCTGGTAAATACTGTTTATCTCTCCATAAAACCCATCCAAGTCCTGGATAAACAAGACCAAATTTATGTCCTGACGTACTTATTGACACCACATTCTTCAATCTAAAATCCCAAACTAATTCTGGATTTACAAACGGTAGATATAATCCTCCAGATGCCGCATCCACATGGATTGGTACCGATAGTTTAGCTGTTTTATTGTACTCTTCTAACTCTTTATCTATCGCCACTATATTATCAAATGTCCCTGTATAAGTTATTCCCATTATTGGTACTATTCCTATAGTATATTCATCACACGCTGCAATCGCTGCTTTTGGGTCTAAATACAGTTCATCTAAAGATGTCATAGGTATTTCTCTCAATTCAACATCCCAATACACACAGAACTTTTCCCACACCACTTGGAATCCTGAGCTGACAATAAGATTAGGCTTTTTAGCATTTATATCTATCCCCAATGCTTCAGCTCTTTTTCTCCATCTAAATTTCATAGCCATTCCACCTAGCATACACGCCTCTGATGACCCAACAGTAGATGTTCCCATATACTCCTCATCTTTTGGAGCATTCCAAAGATTGGATATAATGTTTACACATCTTTTCTCAACCTCCGTTGTTTGTGGATATTCAGCTTTATCTATCGCATTAGTCGCAATAGTATCTACCATAACTTGAGTCGCTTCTGGCTCCATATAGGTTTG
>NZ_CDRRQU010000056.1:0-12654 GCF_977044495.1 Cetobacterium sp.
GTAAATTTTCAAAAATTTTAATAATATACTTTGCAATAATTCAATCGATAGAGATTTTAAATTTCGGATCATTACAAGATTTGAGTTTAAAACTAACAGTTCTATTGGGAGATATCTTATTAGGTGTTATAATTATAGCAATTGGAATTGTAATAGCAAACTATGTTGCAAAATTAATTAAAAATACATCTTTAGTAAATAAAGAGCAGATAGCTGTTCTAGCAAAAGTAGCTATAATAATTTTTGTTGGAGCCATGGGATTGAGACAAATGGGAGTTGCTAACGATATTATCAATTTGGCATTTGGATTTACTATTGGAGCTTTAGCTGTCGCATTTGCTATAGCTTTTGGGATAGGTGGAAAAGATTTGGCAAAAGAAAAACTTCAAAAATTAAATTGTTGTAAAAAAGATGAAAATAAAGAGGAAGCAAATAGTTCAGAAAACCTTAATTAAATAAAAATTTCCCTCTCCTAATTAAAAGTACAGTTATTATTGAGAGAGGGATTTTTTATTTTACTACGTTGATATTATTTTCAATAAGCTTTTTTTCAAACTTTTCAGAGATATTAGAATCTGTAATAAATATCATCCCATGCTTAATCTTGGAAAAATTAAATATAGAGTCTTGATAAAACTTTTTACTTTGGGCTATTATGAATTTTTCTTGCCCAACATTGAGAGCTGTATTCTTAAATTTTCCATCCTCTATTGTGCATGCACTAAGTTGCATTTTATCTATATTTACTCCATCAACTTCAATAAAAATCTTATTGGGATTAAAAAATTCTAAGTTTTCTCTAGACATTTCACCTGTAAAAGAATTAGTTTGTGCATCATATATTCCACCTAAGGATATGATTTCGACTCCCTTATTTTCAGATAAAAGCTTTTGTGCCTCAAGCATATTGGTTATAACAGAGAGCTTTATTTTCCTTTTTTGTAAGAGTGCCGCAACAATTATAGCAATAGTTGAATTATCTAAAAAAATCATATCACCATCTTGTATAAAAGAAACTATTTTTCCTGCCAATATCATTTTTTCCTCTATATCTTCTTTAGGAATATCTTTTAAAATAGTATTATCTACAATTTTTCTTTTTAAAATAGCTCCACCGTGAGTTCTAGTCAAAAGATTCTCCTCTTCCATTTGGCAAAGATCTTTCCTAATAATAACCTTACTTACAGAAAAAATATTACTTAAATCGTTGACAGACACTTTTTCCTTTTGTTTTAATATATTTAAAATACTTTGTCTTCTTTCTTCAACAAACATTTCCATAGACCTCCTTCTCATATATCTAAATAGCCGAAAAAATTATATCATAAAAAAAATTTTTTTTAAAAAGAAACTTAATTTTCTTGAGTATACAATAATATGCAAATAAACATAGGAATAGGAGGTGAGATAATGGATAGAAAAAAAGTTATAATAATAGGAGGTGGTTCAGGTGGATTAACTGCAGGACTACTTTTATCGAGTAAAGAATATGATGTTGAAATCTATGAAAAAAAGCCTTATATAGGAGGTAGAACCTCCTCATTTAGATTAGGAGAGTACAAATTTGATTTAGGTCCGACATTTTTTATAATGCCAAAAATTTTAGAAGATATTTTCATAGAGGCTGGTGAAAGATTAGATGAGCAATTAAATCTAATTGAAATAAATCCAATGTATAGATTGAAATTTTATGGATTAGACGACTTTAATCCATATTCATATAATAAAAAATTTCTTATGTATGGTGAAATGGAGAAGATTTTTCCATATAACTCTAAATTTTATGATGGATATATGGAAAGAGAAAGGAAAAAATTTTTAAAATTAGAATCGTGTTTGAAAGTTCCTTACTTATCTCTTGCGGATTATTTAAAACCTAATTTTTTAAGATTATTGCCATATCTCGACATAGAAAAATCTGCATATGATGTTTTAGGGGACTATTATAAAAACGAAGAGTTAAAATTATCATTTACATTTCAAGCTAAATACATAGGTATGTCCCCTTGGGACGCTCCTGGGATCTACTCAATTATCTCATACTTAGAACATAAATATGGAATTTTTCACATTGAAGGTGGAATAAGTAAAGTTTCAAAATTAATAGGTGAGCTTATAAAAAAAAGAGAAGGGAAAATATATTTACATACTCCGGTAAAAGAAATAATATTTGAAGAGAAAAAAGCTGTTGGAGTTAAACTTGAAAATGGAGATGTTGTAAATGGAGATTATATCATAATAAATGCAGATTTTTCAACAGCGATAAAAGAGTTGATACCTAAACACTTAAGAACTAAATATTCTGATGAAAATTTAGATAAAAAAAAATATTCCTGTTCAACTTATATGTTGTATTTGGGAATAAATAAATTATATAAAAATATACCTCATCATAGTATAATTTTTGCTAAAGACTATAAAAAAAATGTAAAGAAAGTATCGGAAAATAAAGATATAGGTGGAGATTTTTCTTTTTATGTTCAAAATCCATCAGTTACAGATTCAACTTTGGCGCCTGAAGGAAAATCTTCAGTCTATGTTTTAGTGCCAGTAGCTAACAATAAGTCTGGAATCAATTGGGAAGAGGAAAAGGATGAATTTACTCAACTTCTTTTAGATAAGTTAGAGAAAGTTGGAGAATTTAGAGGGATACGAAACCATATCGAAGAATTAAAAGTAGTAACACCAAATGATTGGGAAAAGAATTACGGCATATATAAAGGAGCTGTTTTTAGTTTATCTCATAATATGACACAAATGCTTTGGTTTAGACCTCATAATGAATTAGAGGGATACGAAAATTTATTCATAGTGGGTGGAGGAACCCATCCTGGTAGCGGCCTTCCAACAATTTATTGCTCAGCAAAAATAACTTCGGATTTGATAGACAAAAAATAGGTTAGAAATTCTAACCTATTTTTTTTACAAAGAAAATAGATTGCTCTGAAGACAATTCTGGAGAAAATTTATAATCAAGAGCACTAAAAGCTTTAATTTTTTCTATACAGGTTATTTCATTTTTGATAAGGTAATTTAATAGAGCCCCTCTAGCTTTTTTTGCTTCAGTACTAATATTTTTAATTTTATTACCATCATACTGTCTAAACTCTATATCTATTATTTTAAAAATTTTTCTATTTAAAATCTTAGAGAATTCATTTGACGCAATATTTATAAAAGTTTCATTCTTAAATTGCAATAAGTAATCTTCAATATCTTTTCTCCAGAAATCATAGGGAGAGATATCCAGTATTTTGTTTGTCATATCAAGTCGATATGGTCTTATTGGAACACAGGCATTTAAAATCCCATACAGAGCTGAAAAAATAAAAACATTATTTTCAACATAGGTATGATTTTCTTTGGAAAATTTTTCTAGCTCCAATTGTCTATAACTGACCCCATCATAAAGAGCTATTGCTTCTCTCTCCTCTTGACTATAAAAATTACTATATATATTAAAAACTTCATCTAATATTTTGTCTTTTATTTTTAATTTGGTCGAAATTTCATCTTTGGAAAAATTTTTTAAAATTGAAAGTAAAAAATCGGTTTTTTCTTTAAATGGAATATTTTGAATTTTGCTATATTTAAAATATTTAAGAGTTTTATATTGCATACCCTTACTTGGGGAAAAAAATAATTTCATTGAATCACCTCCATGTAATAAAAGTATTATAGCATTTTTTTTTCAACTTAAAATAGGTTTTATAAAAAATTAACTGTATATTTATGAGTTTTCATTGTATAATTAGAGAGTATAATATGTGATTGAATGGAGGTTACCGTGGATCAGAGAATTGAAGTGCTAGCAAAAAATTTAGTTACTTACTCATGTAGGGTAGGAAAAGGGGAAAAAGTTTTAATTGAATCTATCGGTGAAGATCCAAAGCTTTTAGTTAAGGCTTTGGTAAAAGAAGTTTACGCTGCTGGAGGATATCCTTTTGTAACAATTAAAGATCAAAGTGTTACGAGGGAACTTTTAAAAGGTATAGATAAAACACAAGCAGAGTTAATGGCAAAATATGAATTAGAAAGAATGAAAGATATGGATGCCTACATTGCTATTAGAGGTTCTGAAAACTCTTCCGAGCTCTCTGACATAGATTCAGATAAAATGAAAATATATACAGATCACTTTATGAAGCCAGTACATTTATCAGAACGAGTTAACAATACGAAGTGGGTTGTACTAAGATACCCAAATAATTCGATGGCTCAGTTAGCAAATACATCTTTAGAGACTTTTGAAGATTTCTATTATAATGTTTGTAATTTAGATTACTCAAAAATGAGTAAGGCTATGGATTCTTTGACAAAACTTTTGGATAGGACAGATAAAGTTAGAATTGTCGGACCTGGGACAGATTTAACATTCTCTATAAAAAATATTCCATCGGTAAAGTGTTGTGGACTTAGAAATATTCCAGATGGCGAGGTTTATTCAGCACCAGTGAGAGATTCTATAAATGGAACTATATCATATAATACACCGTCTGTTTACCAAGGGACAACTTTTGAAAATATTTGTTTCAAATTTGAAAATGGAAAAATTGTGGAAGCTACTTCCAATAATACTGAAAAGTTGAATGAAATCTTAGATACAGATGATGGAGCAAGATATATTGGTGAATTTGCAATAGGTGTAAATCCATATATTTTAAAACCTATGAAAGATACACTGTTTGATGAAAAAATTGCAGGAAGCATTCACTTTACTCCAGGGCAAGCATATAAACTAGCTGATAATGGAAATAAGTCAGCTATACATTGGGATTTAGTTCTAATTCAAAGACCGGACTTCGGTGGTGGAGAGATTTGGTTTGATGATGTTTTAATTAGAAAAGATGGTATCTTTGTAATTGATGAGTTAGAAGTATTGAATCCAGAAAATTTAAAGTAGTAGGAGGATTTAATAATGAATATACTTATGGCACTTTCACAATTAGAAGTAACTGGTGCTGAGGTGTACGGAACGGTTCTAAGTGATGAACTTATTAGGAGAGGGAATAGGGTTTATATAGTCTCAGATACTTTAACTAAACCTACAAATGCACAATATGAAAAGATAGAATTTAATAAAAGGAAACTTAAGGATAGGGTTAGTCAAGTTAAAAAACTTCTTAAAATTATAAAAGAGAAAGATATTCAAGTTGTACATGCTCATTCAAGAGCATCATCTTGGAGTTGTGCAATAGCTTGTAGGATAGCAAAGATTCCCCTGATTACAACAATTCATGGGCGACAACCTGTGCACTTAAGTAGAAAATTAGTTAAAGCATTTGGAGATTATTCTTTGAGTGTTTGTGAAAATATAAGAGAACATATTATAACTGATTTAAAGGTAAAGCCTGAAAATATAACAGTTCTTAGGAATATGATTAATACAACAGAGTATCAAAAGAGCTCTTTTGTTAATATAGAAAAAACTCAAAAAGTTATTTCAATAATAGGAAGACTCTCAGGACCTAAAGGAGATGTAACTTATAACTTGCTTGATATTCTTCATAGGAGAAAAGATTTTAAGATTCAGGTTATTGGAGGAAAAGAGGTTCCATCAAGGTTTAAAAAATTTACTGGAAATGTTGAATTTCTAGGGTATGTAAATAATGTTTCTGAAAAGATAAGAGAGTCATCTATCGTTATAGGTGCTGGAAGAGTAGCAGTTGAAGGTATTCTTTGTGAAGTTCCTGTATTAGCAATAGGAGAAGCAGAATTTGTAGGGATTGTAACTTTAGATAAACTTAATACAGCTTTAAAATCAAATTTTGGTGATATTTCTTTAAATCATGCTCCGACCTTTAGATGGACAGATATTATTCCAGAAATAGATAAGGGATTCAATATAAATAAAGAGGATTTAAAATCTTTGAGAAAAAAAGTAATAGAAGAGTTTTCGTTAGAATCCATAGTTGAAAATATTGAAAAAATTTATCAAAGAGAGATTGTAAAGAAGAGAAGATATGAAATGCCGGTTATTATGTACCATAGAGTTATAAAGGATGAAACTGAAAAAGGAGTTCATGGAACTTATGTGACTGTAGAACAGTTTGAAGAGCAGATGAAGTATCTAAAAAAGAAAGGATACGAAACTGTAACTTTTAAAGATTTGCTAAATAATAGGTATAAACAGCGATTTGATAAGGATAAAAAATGGATTATGCTTACGTTTGATGATGGATACAAAGATAACTATGAAAACGCCTTTCCTATCTTGAAAAAATATCAATTTAAAGGTATTATATACATACTGGATGGAATAGAATATAATAAATGGGATGTAGAAAACTCTGAAAATCCTGAGAAAAGATTTACTTTAATGAATAGGGATGAATTATTGGAGATGCAAAATTACGGAATAGAGTTTGGTGGACATACGTGTACTCACCCTAGACTAACAGAGTTGTCACTTGAAGAGACAAAAACAGAAGTAATTAATTCTAAATTTAACATTGAAAAAACAATAGGAAGGGAACTTTTATCCTTTGCGTATCCATATGGTAGTTTAAATGAAGAGATTAAAAAAATTCCTCAAGAAATTGGCTATAGATTTGCAGTAGCTACAGATTCAGGAAGCATAGTTTTTTCAGATGATTTATTTGAAATTAGAAGAATTGGAATATTTCCAACGAATAATCTTTTTAATTTTAAAAGAAAAGTTTCTGGAAAATATAACTTTATAAAGGTGAAAAGAGAAGAAAAAAGTTATAACAAAAAATAACTTAAGGGAGGATTAATATGAAAAAAATATTAATGGGGCTATTAGCACTGACAGTTTCTACTACAATGTTAGCTGAAGGAGGTTCAGGAGCAGAATTAGTAGACAGCATCTACAAAGGTAGCATCAACAGTGGAAATAAATTTGGACTTGGAGTAGGAATGGGAGTTTCGGATAGCATCTATAAGGGTGCAGACGGTAGATTATATCCAATACCTCTATTGGACATAAACTATTATGATTTATATGTTAAAGGTGCAACTGTAGGTTATCAATTTTATAAAAATGATGCCTTTGCTGCATCACTATTTGTGGATCCATTAGCTGGATTTGCAGTAGATGGTGCTGATTTAGCAAAAGGATATGACAATATTGATGATAGAAGATTCCAAACTATGTTTGGAATTAGATTAGATGCAGACACAGGATTCTATGGAGTTAAAACTGGGCTTTCTGCACAAATAGGAAAGCATGGTGGAGAAGGGAGAGTAGCCGCGTTTAAAGCTTATAGAGTTGACGACAAACTTACTTTAGTTCCATCTATTCATATTAAAGGGTACTCAGGAGATTATACTGATTATTACTTTGGGGTGAGTTCGGATGAAGCTAGAAGAAATAGTAATCTTAATACTTATAAAGCTGATACGTCTTATTCGATTGGATTTAATTTAACAGCTGATTATAGATTAACCGATAATGTAGCTCTTATGGCATTTTTAGGTGTAGAAAAGTTCTCTAGTGAAATTTCAGATTCACCTATTGTAGATGATGGGGTTTTATATCTAGTAGGAGTGGGAGCAAAGTATTACTTCTAAATATTTTAAGGAGAACAAAATGAAATACAAAGCAATTATATGTGACTTAGATGGAACACTGTTAAATGAGCACCACACTATATCTGAAGAAACAAAAGAAACTATAAGAAAAGTTGTGAATTCTGGAGTGAAATTTATAATAGCTACAGGAAGACACCATAATGATGCAATAACATTTAAAAATATGTTGGAGCTGGATAGTTTCTTAATCACTTCAAATGGTGCTAAGGTACATGATTACAACAATAAAGAGATTATATCTCATAATATTCCAGTTCATTTATCCAAAGAGTTATTAAACTATAACTATAGTGAAAGCTTACATAAAAATGTATATTTAGATGAAGAGTGGTACGCTGAAGAACCTTTAGAAGAAGCATTAATTTTCCATAAAGAGTCTGGCTTTCATCATGTGATAGCTCCTTTTCAGTCATTAGTAGGAAAAGAGATTACAAAGTTTTTCTTTATATCTGAGGATGAAGAACATATTACTGAATTAGAAAAAAAATTAAGAAAACAATTCAGAGAGGGATTAAATATAACTCTTTCACTTGGGTCTTGTTTAGAAATTATGAGAGAGGGAGTTTCTAAAGCTAGTGCGATTGAGGAAGTTTTAAAGGCTGAAGGAATTAATCTTAAAGAAACAATAGCTTTTGGAGATGGATTAAATGATTTTGAAATGCTGTCCTCTGTGGGTAAGGGATTTATTATGGGAAATGGAAGCCCTAGATTAAAAGCTCTATTACCTGAGAATGAAGTCATAAAAACAAATGCAGAGAATGGAGTGGCAAAAAAACTTCAAGAAATATTTTTATAATAATTTTTATAATAGAAAAAGGAGAGGGAAATTTCCCCCTCCTTTTCTTTTTCTTTTTTAACTTTATTTATTTTTTATTTGTTTAAAAATTAAATAATCTCTGAAAAAATCCTTTTTTCTCCTCTTTCTTTGGTTGTTGAGGAAGTTTTGGTTGATTTGGTTGTTGCGTGGGCTGTATAAGTGGTTGTGGAGCTGATATAATTGCTTCTTCAGAAGACATAGCTTCACTTTTGGAAGTTGTCTCTTGAGTAGGAGCATAATATCCAAGAACACCAGCAATACCATTATTATATTTGCTATCTTTTTCCACTGCAATTCTTCCTCTTCTAAGCAAGAAAGTTTTATCTGAAGCACTACCATTTAATAATCCAGATATAGGATCAAGCTCTTGATAAGTTAAGTCCCCATTTTTGACATGGTTATCTAAGAATGTAAATGTAGTTGGAGTGTAGTACCCCTTTTCTATAATTTCTTGATAAAAATTTTTCCAAAGAGGTGCAGCCACTCCTCCACCAGTTGCTTTATAGAGAGGGTCATTGTTATCATATCCAATATATATCGTTGTAACATAGTCTGGAGTCATACCAGAGTACCAAACCGTTCTAGAATTATTTGTGGTACCAGTTTTTCCTCCTTGCTCTATAGGAAGGTTATTTATTTTTACTTGAGCACTTTTGCTTGTTCCCTGTTTAACAGAATTTTTCATCATGTTAGTCATAAGAGCAATATCAGCACTTTCAAATCTTTGTTCTATTTGAGGTTTGGCCTCATATAATATATTTCCAAATTTATCACTCACTTTTATAACATAAAATGGCTTTATAGAGTATCCACCATTTGCAAAAACTGCATATGATTGAGCTAACTGTAATGGCGTTCCTTCTGTTGTTCCTAAGGCTGCTGTTAAATTATTCGGAACAATAAATCCAGCATCAATTTTTTTCATAGTTTCCATAAGAGCAGGAATTCCAATTTTGTTTAATAACTTTATAGAAACTATATTCTGAGATTTATCAAACCCTTGCATTAAAGTCATACCATTGTAATATTTTTCTCCAAAGTTTCTAGGAGCCCAAGTTCCATACACAATTCTTGAATCTTCTACAACCAGATTTTCTTCAAAACCTTTTTCTAAAGCAGTGTAATAGATAAATGGTTTAAATGAGGATCCCACTTGACGTTTGGCTTGAACAGCTCTATTAAAATTACCTGTTTTAAAGTTTTTTCCACCGATAATACTTATGACCTCTCCATTTTTAGCATCAATTGTAATCATGGCTCCTTGAAGTTTTTTGTCATTTTTTAAACGTGGATAGTTTTCAAATTTATCTTTAGCAACTTTTTGAATATTCAAATCTAAAGTTGTTTGAACAATAAGTCCATCATTATAAATTTGTTTTTCTTCGAAATTTTCGAATAGAAACTTTTCAACTAAATCTGTAAAATCAGGAGCATTAAATTCAATTTTTTTATCTATTGCTTCGTATATTATTGTGCTATTTTTATCATTAAAATCTTTGGTTGAAGCTTTTGCTTCATTTATAAATTTGTGATTTAAAGCTTCGTTGTACTCAGCTTCACTTATCAGTTCAAATTTTAGCATCTGCTTCAATATCAATCTCTGTCTAACCAAAGATCGTTCTAGATTAGTTCTTGGATTATACATAGTAGGTCTATTTGGAATTCCCGCTAAAAGAGCAGATTCAGCTAGATTAACATCTTTAATATCTTTTCTAAAAAAATTATAGGCGGCAGTTTTTACTCCATACGCTCCAGAACCAAAATAAATTTCATTTAGATACTTCTCCATTATTTCATCTTTTGTATATTTTCTTTCAATTTCAAATGTGATGATAATTTCTTTTATTTTTCTAGAGAACTTTTTTTCATGGGATAGAAAAGCATTTCTAGCTAATTGCTGAGTTATGGTACTTCCACCTTGAGCTGCTCTCCCAGATTTTAAATTTACTATAGCAGATCCCAAAATTCTAAATGGATCGATTCCATAGTGTGTTAAAAATTGTCTATCTTCTATAGCTATAAAAGCATTTTGCAAGTTTTGTGGGATATCTTCTATATCCACAGGTTCTCTTGTTTCTTTCGAAATAACATCAATTATTTGTCCATTTCTATCATAAATTGTAGTAGGAATAGGAGGACTATAGTTTTCAACTAGCTCTGAAACATTTGGTAGTTCCTTGTAGTATTTATTTACTAAAAGACTCGCACCAATTCCTCCAACAATACCTAAAGATACAATAAATATGGCAACATACTTAAGAATTTTCCATTTCATAAAATATCTCCATTTTTAAATTATTTTAGATTTTTTTGTCTCAATTGTCCACAGGCACCATCTATATCTGTACCCTTTTCTCCTCTAATGGTTACATTCACTTTTCTAAAATCTTTTAAATAGTTGAAAATTTTATCAATTTTCTTTTGAGAGGGTCTCTGATAATCCTTTCCATCTACAGGGTTACACGGGATAAGATTTAATATATGATCAAAGTTATGAACAAAATCAGCTAAATAAGCAATATCACTATCAGAAACATTAAAATCATTGATTAAAATATATTCAAAAGTAATTCTTCTTTTAGTTTGTTTTTGATATTCCTGTAATATTGGAAATAAATCTTCTAGTGGATATTTTGTATTAATAGGCATTATTTCACTTCTTTTTTCATCAATAGCACTATGTAAAGATATCGCTAACTCCACAGGGATTCTCTCTTCTAACAATTTTTCAATCCCAGGAATTATTCCAGAAGTTGAGATTGTAATTCTCCTTTTAGAAATATTAACTCCTTTTTCATTCGATAAGATATCGATAGCTTTAATAACATTATCAATATTAAGCATTGGTTCTCCCATACCCATGAACACAATGTTGTTAATTTGTAATCCCTGTTTTAGCAATCTTCTTTCAATTGTATAAAATTGATTTGTAATCTCATGTACATCTAAGTTTCTTGTAAATCCTCCAAGACCTGTAGCACAAAAACTACATTTAACAGCACATCCAACCTGAGATGAAATACAAATTGTCGTCCTATCTTTATGTTTTAAAATAACACTTTCAATTGTGTTTCCATCCTCTAATTTGAATAGAAACTTCTCAGTTTTGTCAATTTTAGAAACTTGATGCTTTAATAGATTCAAGAAAGGAATGTAAGCTTTCTCTGAAAGTAATTCTCTATCCTTTAATGATATATTTGTCATATCGTTAATATTTCTTACTATTTTTTGGTTTAACCATGTAAAAATTTGTTTTCCATAAAATTTTTTCATCCCCAAAGAAACCACGAAATCTGTAAGCTCTTGTTCATTTAAATTAAGTAAATTTATTTTATTTGACATTATTTCCTCCATTATTACTAATAAATACTTAATTTTCATTATAACAGATATTTCAGACTTTTACAATATATTTGTAATCTCTGCTATTGAAACGTTACCTTTGAAGTTAGCTCTCTCCTCTTTTCCTCCACCTTTTATAGTTAGTACTTTAGAAAACTTTTTTAGGAGTTCGTTGCAATCGAGGGTTTTACTGGATATAACTCCTCCATCCTCCCAAATTCCTATAAATGTGTAGTCCTCCGGTATAATTTTATTTAAAGTTGCTATTGTCTCTTTGTCATCTTTATGCACTATATATCTCTTTTCGTTTTTTTCAATATAGGAATTTAATAGCTCTACTAATAAAAAGTTACAATATTTTAAATTTAGTTCTTTAAATTTGTTCTCAATTTCTTTTTTTTCATCAGCAAATTTTTGTATCATAGAGATTATTTCGTCGTCTCTACAACTAAAGATCCTATTTAGCTCTTTAATAGTTTTTTCAATTACATTCATTACCTCTCTTTCAATAGGTTCTCCTATAGGGCTTATTAATTGAATTTTTAAACTTATAGTATCTAACATACTAATTCCTCCTCTTTTTTTATCTTTTGTATAATAATAAAAAGCTCTATGTCTTATTTCACATAAAGCTTAATTTTATATTTTATTTTTATATTTTACCTATTACTTCTCTTACATATAGAAGTAATAGGCTTCTCTACTTATACTCATACATTTATTGTGAGTGAATATATTATAAGTACATATAATAGTTCTATTTTTTCTTCAAAAATTGCTAAAATAGTGGCTTTTTACCCTAAATTTAGCTATTTTTTACAAAAAAATAATCTTCATATATAAAGCATTTTTTTCTATTTCTGTATCGGGTAATACAGAAATAGTTAACATTTTGTAACTATATTATTAAATTATATACTTTTATTTGTTGTAATTTTATA
>NZ_CDRRQU010000057.1:0-12628 GCF_977044495.1 Cetobacterium sp.
GTACTTCCATAAAATATACCAATACTCATAAATAAACCTCCTTAATTCTTGTTAATATAATTATATAATAAAACGTTTTGATAATCAAGATATTTTTAAATAAAATAAGCCAACTTGAAATTTTATAGTTGGCTCATTTTAAACTAAATTTTTAAACTCTCTTCAATCAGTTTTTTAGGGTCTTGAATTGCTACCTTTGTTTTAACATCCAATATTTTCATATTTTTAAATCTTTGAGGTTCTTTTATAGCTACATCATGTGCAAAAATTACTACTTTAGCATTTTCAATATCTTTTTGAGTAATTCTATTTACAATACCATTGGCTCCCTGAGTTTCAACTTTTATTCTAATTCCCATTTTAGCGGCAGTTTTTTCCAGTGCTTTAGCAGCTAAAAATGTATGAGCAACCCCAGATGGACAAGATGTTATAGCCAGTACTTCAGCTTCACCTTCGTCCATGATACTTTCATAATTTAAGTCTTCCATCTCATCTTCCAAAGTTTCAGGTGCAATAGGTTTTAGAGTATTGACAATCAAAGCAGTAGTCAATGCACCCAAAATAGTTCCAAGTATATATCCAAATTTCCCTTCAACTACTGGTAGAACAATCCATCCTCCCCAAGGAGCATGGTTAATAGAATTCATTAAAAATCCAACAATGTTACCGACAATACCACCGGCAACTATAGCAGGTAAGACTCTCATAGGATCAGCTGCAGCAAAAGGAATCGCTCCTTCACTGATTCCAATTAATCCCATTATAGCAGCGGCCTTTCCAGCTTCTTTTTCATCTTTTGTATATTTTTTTGGAGATAAGAAAGTAGCTAAAGCCATTCCAAGAGGAGGAGTACAGATTGCTATTCCAACTCCACCCATTAACCAAGGTTGTGTATCGACTTGAGTTTGAGCAAAAAGTGTAGCTACTTTATTGATAGGACCACCCATATCAAAAGCTGTCATTCCACCAAGAATTGCCCCAAGAGCAATTTTACCACTACCAGCCATGCTAGCAAGCCAAGTATTCATACTTGTCATCATAGTAGCTATCGGAAGACCAATTCCCCACATCACAGTACCACAAACTATAAAAGTTCCAATCAATGGATAGATAAATATTGATCCTAAGGATTTCATACTATCAGGAAGTTTTATTTTCTTTAGAAGATTGATAACAAAACCAGCTATAAATCCAACAATAATGGCTCCTAAGAATCCAGTTTTATAGTTTTGAACCGCTATCCATGAACCTATCATCCCCGGTGCTAATCCTGGTTTATCAGCTATAGAGTAGGCAATATATCCACCAAGAACAGCTGTAAAAAGAGTAAGCCCAGCAATACCCATATCAGCCATATCCTTTAAAAATCCAGTATCCGGCACAGCACCTTTTCCAGAGAGCATAACAGCAAGAGATAGCAGAACTCCACCGGCAACAATGAAAGGAATCATATGAGAAGTTCCAAAAAGAAGATTTTCCTTTAATTTATTGAGATGAAACTTAAGCGATTTATTCTCTACACTTAAATTTTCATTTTTTAAAGGTATTGATGTATCATTTTTTAAAATGATATTTAAAAATTCATCTTTATTTTTTGCATTTCTAAGAGATTCTATAAATCCATCTTCCATAAAAAGAGTTGTAAGGTTAGATAAAACTTCAATATGTGTAGTTCCTTTTTCTGCATCAGGAATAGCAATTAAAAACACAAGATCCACATTATTGTCCTCATCAACCGATTCCCAATCTGTGATTTTATTTTTTAGTCTAGCTGCAGCAATTTTAGCTGTTTTAACAGAAGAGGATTTCCCATGTGGGATAGCCAAACCATCTTCTAATCCAGTTGGAGATTTACTTTCTCTAACTAGAACAGCTTCAAGAAATTCATTTTTGTTATTAAGAGCACCATTTTTATCAAGTAAATCCACTAATTTTTCAATTACTTCATTTTTAGTTGAAGAATCTAAATCTAGAACAATTAAATTGTTATCTATTAGATTATTAAAATTCATAAAAACCTCCTAAGTTTTATTTTTCTTTTATGATAGCAAAATAAAAAGGAAAAGAATAGAATCAGATTTTTTCAAAAAAATATGATTTTTTTTGTCCATATATGCTTTAAATTAGAAAAAGTAAAGAACTTATGATAAAATTGAAAAAGGAGGAATCTAATGACTAAAAGAGAGCTAGAAATTCTTAAATATCTTATAAAATATAATGGAAAAATTAGTTATAAACTTCTTTCAGAATTTTTATATGTGAATGAAAGAAGTATAAGATATGATATAGACAAAATAAATGAGGTATTGAACGATAGTGCTTATCCTCAAATTAAGAAAATTGAAAAAGGTCAAATTGAGTATATGGACTTAAATATCCTATCTACGGTAATTGATAAATTTATAAGGTGTATAGATATAACAGAATATAAAGATGAGATTTTACTATTTAAAGTTTTATTTTTAGAGAGAATAAATCTAAAAAGCATAGAAAATGAATTTGGAATAAGTAGAAGTAGTGTGAAAAATATATTAAAAGTAGTTAGAGAAAAGTTAAAACTTAATAAATTAAAATTGGAAGTAGAGGTACAAAAAGGTTTAGTTTTAGTTGGTGATGAGGAAAATATTAGAAAAGCTCAATTAAAATTTGTAGTGAAGTATTCAAAAGACATCTATTTTTCAAATATTATTGAAGAATATTATGGTGAAATAGATAGAAAAAAAATAGAAATTTTTTTAAAATTGGTAATTGATAATACAAAATATATAATATCGGATGAACCATATATAAATTTATACTATTATATTTTGGTAATGATTGATAGATTAAAAAAAAGTCAATCTATTTCGGAGAATGAAAACCAGATATTTTTTCAAGGGCTAAAAGAGTATAGGGTAATAAATAAATTTTTAAATATTTTGGAAGAGGAGTATCAAGTAGAAATTACCTTAAATGAAAAAGTACGATTGACAGATTATTTTTTAGGAAGTCACTGTTATTCCTCTGAAAACAGTAGTTATAAGTTTTGGATAGAGATTGATATAATAGCTAAAAAAATAATTAAGATTTTTTCTGAAAATATGGGAGTTAATCTTTCAAAAGATAAGGTATTATTGAAGGGAATTGTTAATCATCTAAAGCCAACAATTCATAGATTGAAAAATCGGCAAGTTTTAGAGAATAGTATTTTAAAAGATTTTTTGAAACTATACAGACCTATTTTTATAGGAACTAAAAAATCTATTAGACCGTTAAAAGATTTTATTAATTTAGAGATAACAGAGGATGAAGTAGCTTTTCTGGCCATTCACTTCAAGGCAGCTTTAGATAGAGCAGATAAACTTGAAAATAGAAAAAACAGTATATTAATAGTGTGCAGTTCAGGATATGGGACATCAAAATTGTTGTCACAACAAATTAATGAAAATTTTTCAGTAAATATTGTGGAAGTAATTCCGTTTTATAAACTAAAAGACTATAATTTAGCTGATATAGATCTTATAGTGGGAACAATAAATATAGATGAATTTGAGTTCCAAAAGCCCTGTATAACAATAAATCCTATTCTATCTAGAGAGGATATAGGATTATTGGAAAATATTGGACTATCTAAAAGAAAAAACAAAATTTTTCTTTCAGATATATTGGAGATTTTTAGAAAAAGTGGAGTAATAAAAAATGAAAATGCTCTGATAAAAGACTTATCTAGCCTTATGAATGAAATTTTAATAAATGATATTCATGAAAATGAACCAAAATTGTCAGAGATGATTGAAGAGGTTCTTCTGGATGTAGAATGTAACAGTTGGGAAGAAGCAATTAAAATGTCTGGAAAAATAATGGTAGAAAATAAAATATGTGATATGACATATATTGATAGCATAATAGAAAGAGTAAAAGAGTTTGGCTCGTATATGGTAATGAGCAATAGAGTTGCCCTTCCACACAGTAAAAATATTGGAAATGTTTTTAAAAGTAAAATGGTTTTAATGAATTTTAGAGATTATATACTTTTTCCTGAGGAAACACCAGTGAAAACTATGTTGGTATTTACATCTCAGGATGAGAATGCACATTTAGATGCACTTTCTAATTTTTTAGATTTAGTTAATAACTATAAATTTTTAGAAAAATTAGAAAACAATCCAAGTAAAAAGAAAGTAATTGATATTATAAAAAAATATGAATTTTTATCAAATTTAGGTAAAAATAGAGATATAAGTTAAAATCCCCTCTTTTGAATTTAAGAAGGGATTTTTTTTCTACCAGTGATTAAAATTAAAGTATTGATAAAAAATGCAAAAATTAAGATATAGTTCGAATAATTACCACCATAAGTTTTTCCCAATAGAGCGGTAATTCCTCCCACTATAATTGCACTTAAAACATAAAACTTGTTAAATCTATATCCGAGAATTCCGGCAAAACAAGGGATTATAAGAGCACCAGAGTAAACGGATAGAGCTAGAAGTAATGAATTTAATATGAATTTAAGTTTAAGAGCAACCAAAATACTGAAGGTTCCAAATATTGCTATAAAAACTCTTGTAAACTTAATAGACTTTATGTTTTTCAAATTTTTAGTAAAAATTTCTGTAAAAACAGATGATGCAGTTAATAGGCTGGTATCTGCTGAAGAGATGACCGCTGAGAGCAATCCAAAATATAGTAGTAAGCTCACAAATTTAGGAAGTTTATTTGCAGCAACGTGTAGTAACGGAGATTCTCCTGAAGATAGATTGGGAAAAGTTCCAGCTGCATAAACACCGATTTTAGCTAACATAAATGCTAAAGGTATCAGTATTATTATACTGATTATAATAGATTTTTTAGCAACAAAGCTATCTTTAGCACAAAAGATTCTAGAATATATGTCAGGTCCAACAAAAAAAGTTGAAGAGTAAGTTAAAACTAAAACAAAAAGATCAGTGTATCCAAACTTTTCGTTGAACACATTAGGTGCAGTATAGTTTGTATCAATATTTGATATAAATAAAAAGCAAACAACAATTCCTAAAAGTATAAATAAAAGTTGAATACAATCTGTTTTTATAATAGAGAATTGCCCTCCTAAAATAGTATAAATAATAAAAATAACTCCACTTATAATAACTGCATTAAAATAACTAATAGCAGTGAAAATACCGATAATTTGAGCAGCTCCCATAATCTGAGCAGCGACAATCCCAATCCAAGCTATAGAAATAATGAGTGAACTCAGTATTCTAACCTCTTCTCCATAAAAGGTTCCCAAAAGTTCGGGTAAGTTGTATCCCTTAAATTTTTCAAATTTTTTTAGTAGAGGTAGAAGTGCTCCCAGTCCCATTGCACCACAAATAAGGAGCCAAATTCCAGCCCACCCAGAATTATATGCAAAAGATACGCTACCTAATACAGCTGAACTTCCGAGTATTGTCGCAAGTAAACTACCTGTAACTTGGAAAACATTAGCTTCTTTATTTGCTATAAAGAAATAGGAACTATTTTTAATTTTTTTAAAAGAGTTATATCCAATAGCTAAAACACTTAAAAAGTATAGGTTTAAAAACAAATTTTCTAGCACTTAAAAATTACCTCCTAATTGTATACAGTATTCTACATATAATATTATGAAATAAAAGATATGTCAAATTTAATTATCTATAATTAGTTATAAAAAAACTTTAAAAAATGCTTTAAATGATGTAGGATATAAAAAAGTTCTGTAAGAGGTGGTATATGAAGAAAAGATATATTTGCTTGGTATTATTGACGACTTTACTAGCAAGTTGTAGGAACATAGAAAAATACGAAAATAGAAATGCTTATCAAATACCTGTTGTTCCAGATAGAGTTCCAGAAAAATCAGCTGTGCCAACAGTGGAGTCAGTAAAAGAAAAAGAAGACTCGAAAGCTATGAAAGAATTTGTAAACTCAAAAGTATTGGAGCATGGTAACTTGAGTTTTTATGCTGTGGATGTGCAGAGTGGAAAGGTTATTGAGAATTACAGAGGTGAAATAGCTTTAACTCCAGCTTCTGTTTTAAAAATAATCACTTCAGCAACAGCACTAGAGGTCTTTGGACCAGACACTGTTTTAGAAACCAAGGTCCTATATGATGGAAAATTATCTAAAAATGGAGTTTTAACTGGAAATATATATATTCAGGGAGGAGGAGACCCGACTCTAGGTTCGAGTGGAATTTCCATAGATAGAGAGGAGTTTCTAAAAAATTGGACTGATGCAATAAAAAAAATTGGAATAAAAACTATAAATGGAAATATAATTGTACTGGATGATCTTTTTGGATATGAAGGGATTTCAGGAAAATGGCTATGGGAAGACATGGGGACGAACTATGGACAAGGAACCTATGGAATCAGTGTGTTTGATAACATATATACTCTTTATTTGAATACAGGTATCTCAGGAAAAAAGCCTGAAGTGATAAAAACTAAGCCAGTGATTCAAGGATTGGTATTTGATAATCAAGGCTTAGTGATGCCGGGTGGAAAGAAAAATTTGTATGTGAGAGGAATTCCACTGGAAAATAAAAGAAGAATTTTTGGAGTGGTTCCACAAAATAAAAATGGATTGACAATTCAAAGTGATATCCCTGATCCTGGATTATTCTTAGGACAGTATTTTTCATACTATTTAAAAAGAGAGAATATAAAAGTGAATGGAGAGATTAAAACTGCCAGATTAACATCACAAAGACCCAAAAATCCAAAGGTTATAGCAGTGACTAAATCCCCTCCAATGTCTGAAATAGTAAGGATTTTATTGGTTAAAAGTGATAACCATTATACAGAGCATCTATATCAGTTGCTAGAAAAAACAAAAGGGGTAAATATAGAAAAGTTTTGGGAGGAGAAAGGGATAGATGTACATTCTTTGACTGTGAGAGATGGAAGTGGACTTTCTAGAGGAAATACGGTTTCAACAAAATTATTGGTTGAGATTTTACTATACTCTAAAGATGAATTGGAAAATCTTCTGCCAGTTGCTGGAAAAGATGGAACAGTCGCTCTATTTTTAAAAAATACACCTTTAGATGGAAAAGTTAGGGTTAAAAGTGGAAGTATGAGTGGGATACAATCCTATGCTGGTTATGTAGAAAAAGATGGAAGAACATACGCTTTTGCTGTCGTAGTTAATCATTGGAATGGAGAAAGAAGTGAATTACGAAAAAAAATGGAGAATTTATTGAATACTATTTTCTAAAAAAAAGCTATGAAGAAAAATCTTCATAGCTTTTTATTGACTGTGGTATCCTCTATTAAACGACTTTCGTCATATATATAATTGGTAAAGTCTATCTTGTAGAAAAGAGAATAGATAACTGGAATGACCCCAAGTGCTAAAAAAGTGTCCGTAACAAGACCAAATATAAGCACGACAGCCACTGGTTGGAAAAGTGGTCCTCCAAAGAAATACAGAGGCATTAAACCAACTAATGTTGTGGCAACTGTTAGAAATATAGGTCGAAGTCTAGATTGGCAACCAAATACTACAGCATCTTGGTCACTACGACCTAAAGAATCTTTTTCTATAGTCATTTTATCTACTAGAATTATAGCGTGATTAAGAACTACCCCGGCTAGAGCTATAATACCAATCATAGCCATAAATCCTAGATCAGTTTTAGTCAATAGTAATCCGATAGCAACTCCTAATATAGAAAGTGGAATAACAAGCATGATAGTCAATCCTTTTCTCATAGAGTTAAATTGAGCTACAACTAGGAAGAACATTCCTAAGATTGCTATTGGAACTTGTGCAAATAGAGCTTCTTGATTTTCATCAGATGTTTGCATAATTCCAGATGAATAGTATTTTACATCTGGACCCCAATCTTTAAGCTTTTCATTGAGCCAAGGCATAAAATTTTTATTGACTTCAAGAGGCGTTGTAGAATCTTTTACAGCAGCATCAATTTCAATAGAATAAGCCATATTTCTAGTAGAAACTAGGCTATCATAATATTCTAAAGAGATTTTAGCAATCTGTTTTAAAGGAACAGCTTCTCCTTTTGAATTTACTATTTCAATAGATTGTATAGAATTCAAATCATCTTTATATTGATTAGTACCTCTTAAAACTATAGGAATCACTGTACTCTGAGGTGGAGCGTCAAAATTTCTATACACACTAGCATTATACCCCTGAAGGACATATTGCAAATAAGTTCCGATAGTATCATTAGTGAATCCAGCCATTTGAGCTTTTTCAGTGTCTATCTCAATAAATATTTTAGGAACTTCAACTCCCCAATCAGCAGACACAGCATATGTACCATCAAGGGATGCTAATTTAGTTTTGACCTCTTCCGCTACTTTCTTTAAAAGAGTTATATCACGAGAGGCGAAGACATATCCTAAGTCTTTTGCAAGAGATACTCCACTACCTAATCCTTTAGAAACGATATCTATATCAGGATATCTATTTAAAAGATATTCATTGACATCTTGACTCAATTTTGGAATTAGTCTATAATCAGTTAAATTATACATTACATAGGCATATTCAGGAAGTTGTGTCTGAGGTGAATACCCAGTAGAAAATCTAGGAGCACCTCCACCTATAAATGATCCCCAACTCAAAACTCCTGCTTTTTTATATGTTTTTGTAGTACCACCAGTTGTTAAATAATCCCAAATCCCTGGAGGATTTGGAGTTTGTGGTCCAGTACTATAATTTTTTTCAATAAATTTATTTAAATCTTCAACTACTGCTCTTGTATGATTGACATCAGTACCTTTAGGTAGGGTTATGTATGTTGACATAACTGGGTCGGTTGAGCCGGGCATAAAGTTAGATGGAGCAAGTCCAAGTAACCAAATACCAAAAATAAATGAAAGAGCTGTTAAAACAATTGTAATTTTTTTATATTTTAAAACTTTGATAAGAATCTCTCTATATAAAAGATACGATTTGCTATTAAGGTTTTGCTTTTCACCGGGCTTTAATTTTATAAAATCATAGCATAGTAAAGGTATAAAAGTCTGATTTATTAACCATGAACTCATAAGGGCGAGCATAACGACAATTGTCAGCGGTCCTACGTATTCTCCCATATTTTGTTTGTTCAAAATGATAGGTGAGAAGGCCATTATAGTTGTTAGAGAACTAACAAGCAGTGGAATTGCGAGTGTTTTAGAGGATTCTAAACACGCTTCCATTCTAGGTTTCCCCTCTTCTAATAAAACAGTTATATTTTCAGACATAACAACAGCGTTATCAACAAGCATACCAAGAGCTATAATAAGCCCAGCAAGAGTAATCTGATTAATTCCATAGTTAAACCAAAATAGTCCAATCAGAGTAAAAGCAATTGAAGTTGGAGTTAGTGCAGCAACAATTAGTCCAGATCGAAGCCCTAAAAATACAAGCATTACCAAAATTATTGTAATTACAGCTTGAAACAAATTGACTATAAAAGCTGTTACATTTGTTTGAACCAAGTCTGGAAGATAGTAGATTTCTCCCACTTCAAGCCCTATCGGTAGAGCATTTCTGAAATTTTTTAAAGTTTCTTGAATACCTTTTCCCATCAGTAAAACATCTTGTCCAGAACCCAAAGAGATTCCTAAAACTAAAGATTTATTTCCATTGAAATCGATTGAGTATGTGGATGGCTCCTGGTACCCTTTATAGATATTGGCAACTTCACTCAAGTATATGCTGGAGTTTCCATCAGGACTTGTAATTATAGTATCTTTTATATCATCAATATCTTTAAAATTCCCACTGGGTGTCACTTTGAGTCTATTTTGATCAATGACTATATTTCCACCTTTGATAATTACATTGGAGCTATTTAAAGTATTAATAATATTTTCTAAGGTAAGACCTGTTTGAGATAAAAGTTTATTATCAATATCTATATATACAGTTTCATTTTGGATACCCGAAATATCAATGCTTCCGATTTGGGGAACATTAAATAATAAAATTTCTTTTAATTGATAAGCAGTTTCATACAACTCTTCATAGGTATATCCCTCTCCACCTATTGCAAGAAGAGTTCCATAAATATCGCCGTAAAAAGTATTTATCTGAGGTGCTTGTACCCCTTCCGGAAGGTTTGGGACAACAAATGTATTTATTCTATTTCTAAGTTCTGTCCAGACAGGTTGAATATCTTTATACTCAGCTTTAATATTTACATAAACATTGGATTGTCCATCTGTATTAGTGGAATTTACATACCATAAAGAGTCCATATTTTGTACTTGATCAGCGATTCTTTTGCTGACTAAATCAGCCATCTGTTTAGCAGTAGCACCGGGCCAATTAGTTGTGATTAATGCTACTTTTATTGTAAATCCAGGGTCCTGAGCTTTTTCAGATTTCTGATAGGATAAATATCCTCCAATGAGTAGAATAACTATCAAAAAATAGGTTGTAACTTTATTTTTAATTGCTAGTTCCGTTAATTTCATGGCTATTCAGCTCCTTTTAAAAGAGAAACCTTTTGATTTTCTAAAAGAACATTACTTCCTTTTGTAACGACATAGTCACCATCAGTTAATCCATTGACAATTTCGCTCCCCTCTTCAGTAGTACTTCCAAGTACAACAGCCTGTTTTTTAGCTATCCCGATATTGTTTTCAAGATTTGTGACAATATAGACATATTTTTCTCCATTGGGGGCTGTTAAAATGGCAGTTAAAGGAACTGCAATAACTTTGTTAGTATTGCTCGTAGTTACGATAACCTTTGCGGTCATCCCAACTTTCACGGTATCTAAAGGATCAACAATTTTAGCTTTAACAGGATAAGTTCCACCATACCCAACAGAAAGAGTTCCAATATTGGTTATAATTCCCTTTACATTCAAATTATTGAGTGAAGTTATTTCAATTTGAACTTCCTCTCCCAGTTGTAAATCTCCAATAACGGATTGAGATACGTTAAATTCTACATATCTCTCACCGAAAGTATTCAACACAAAAATTACTGTGTTTGGGGACACATTTTGATTAACTTCACTTTTTACTTGACCGATAGAGCCATCACTTGGGGCTGTCAGCTTGGTATAACTAAGATTAACTTTAGCTAAGTCAACAGCGTCCTTAAGAGCTTTAACAGAGGAAATTGCGGATTTATAATTTGCGGTAGCACTATCATATGAAGCTTTTGAGATACTATTTTCTAAATACAGAGCTTCTGATCTTTTAAAATTAGCCGTAGATTCAGCTAGGTTAGCATTTCCTTTATCTAAATTGGAAAGAGCTTGTTGATAATTAAGCTGATATTCAATTGGATCTAGGGTAGCCAAAATTTGTCCTGTTTTAACTGTATCGCCTAGTTGTGCAATACGATTATTTATAGTTCCGGAGACTCTAAAACTTAAATTAGAAAGAGCTTCAGTATTTACTGTACCAGAATAGGCACGTTTAACACTATATTCTTTTTTCTCAACTTTTTCATATACAACTGGTTTAGCTTCTTGACTTGAATCTTCGGCTTTATCTTTGCCACACGCTAATAGTATTAGCAATAGTGTTACTATTAAAAATCTATTTTTCATAATTTATTCCCTCCTAATTATCTAACTCTTGTTGAAGTTTAAGCAGTAAAACCTTTCTTTCAGATGGGTCCATAGTAAGAGAGGACTTACCATAGAGATATTCAAGTTTAAGCGTAGAGTTAATTAGATTAAAATTTTCAATAACATGACTTAACTCTTGACTCAAAGTATTGTTTTGAGCAGATAAAAAATCAGTCAATGTAGTTGTTCCTTCTGTATATAGATTAGTCACGATATCTAAATTTTTCTTAGCTACATCTGAAGATATTTTAGTCGTATAGCTTTGAACAAAGTTAGTTAAAAGATTTGTATATGTTTGTAAAACCTCTTGAACCAATTGATTTTGAGAAGAAAGTTTATTATACTCCAGAGCTTTTAATTCACTTTTTATAGCTTGACCATTGTAGTGTATTTCACCTCCGCTAATAAGAGGTAAAGTGACGTTGATTCCAGCTTGCCAATATTCATCTGGAAAATCTCCGTTTGAATTTTTACCCCAAGGTGTTATCATGTTATTTTTATAGTAATTTCCTGAAGCAGTGACAGTAGGTATAAATCTTTCTCTATTATTGGATACAAGTTCTCTCTCTTTACTTTTTATAGTGTTATCAAGTTGTTTTAAAGAGTTAGAGTTTGTCAGGGCACCACTTATTAAAAAATGCTCGATTTTTTTAGATTTTTCTGAACCAAATGTAAAGTTTTTACCTAAGTTTTCACTTAATAAGAAATATGGTGCAAGTTCATCAAGAGTTTCATAAGTATAGGAGTTTCCCTCAGGATAGTTTAAAAGATTATTTAAGTATATCTCTTGTGAACGGATTTCACCTTTCACATTTGAAATATCAGATAAAGCACCAGCTACATTTGATTGCAATCTATATACATCCTGCAAACCACCAGCACCAACATTATAGTTAATTTTTGCAACATTTAAGGTCTCTCTCAAGAGGTTATAGTTGCTTATTTGTATTACTAATTGGGCTTTTAATTGAAGGATATTAACATATGTAGAAGCTACATAATATATAGTAGCTAATTTTTGTTGTTCAAAAGCTTTTCTACTTGAGTCCAGTGTCAATTTATCAATATAAACACTGGCGTTAATTTGGT
>NZ_CDRRQU010000058.1:0-12264 GCF_977044495.1 Cetobacterium sp.
CAACATCTTTAGAATAAGCACTTGTGCAAGCATTTCTACATCCAACAACTGCTATTTTGGTTCTGCAGGGCAATTCCATCCCATGAAAGTTATTACTAATTTTCATTCCTAAAGCAATTGTAGGATATTTTGATCTTTTACAAAAATTTGCAGGACAAATCTCTACATTTTTCACAGAATTTTGAATTTTTACAGCCGGTTTCATTTTCAAATCATTCCAAATACTGCACAAATCCTCCTCTTTTAAATTTGTTATTAAGATTCTTTGTCCAGACGTAATTTTTAAAATTCCTTTATACTTTTTAGTAACTTCTGCTATTTTTATCAATGTGTCTGGTGTTACAAATCCACCAGGAATATGAGGTGTTATTCCATATGTTTTTTTTCCATTTTTAATCTTTTGTAAATTTCCTCCAAAGTTTCCCACAATACCTCTCCTTTCTCTTCAAAATACACACTACCTCTTTTTTGAATCACTCCAATATCTCTATATACTTTAATTTTTCTTTTTTGTCAAATGTAATAAAACCTTCAAAAATTTTTGTAGGATTTTTATCACTTTTTCAGTAAAGACTAACACAAGTCAATTAAAAATAAGGGAGGAATAAAAATGGAAATGAATAAGAGTGAGGCTCTAAAAATTTATAAACAATACTTTAAGGATGAAGAGTTTATTGATTTTTTAGAATCCCCATATATAATTGTTGATTCAGATGACTTTAAAGATTACTATCCAGAAGGAACACCAAACCTGTTTTCAAAAGAAGCAAGTTCCCTATTTTTTACTGCTTATAAATTAAGTGAAGACCTTCTATCTATTACATTAGAAAATAAGAAAAAAAATTGATTTTACTAAAAATAGAGAGAATATCAATTTTTGTTGACTTTCTCTCTAATGTTTTTTATTTTTAATGCTTCCTTGGCTTCTTCATCTGCTCCAGTTAAGTCATCTGCTATAAGCACCAGTTTACACCTCATATCTAACTTAAGCCTGCTCTAACTCTTCATCTGTTTCTAAAGTCTTTATTTTAGAATGCTTCTTATTATATTTATATACAATTGTCGTTAAAATTGGTGTAAATATAGCTGTAGTTATTGTTGATGCTGCCACTTGAACAGCTGCTACATTAGCTAGTGCTGTTACGGTCGGATCACTTATAGATATTGCAGCTGGAGTTGATACTGCATTTCCTGCAGTACTCGAAGCGGCAGCTCCAGCAATACCACTTCCTCCAGTTAATTTATCAGTAATAATATTAAAAAATCCACCTACAAAAGTTGTTAAAATTCCTAAAAATATTCCAGCAATTCCAGCTTGAGCTAGCATATTAATATGCATTCCAGTACCTAATCCAAAAGCAAAGAACGGTATTAAAACAGGACCTGCTGAAGTTAAAAATTTTCTCATTTTTTCATCAGAATTACCTAGAATCATTCCTATTATAATTGGTATCATAACTCCAAATAATGATTTTAAAGGTATTTGAGCTAATCCTGCCGTTCCTAAAGCTATCATTGTAAAAAATGGTCCATCATTTAATGAAATTATTGATATAGCTCCAACATCTGTTTCATCTCCAAATTCTCCAGCTAAAGCCGCATATAAACCTCCATTTGAATTAGTCATTGCTGCAATTATAGCTAAAGGGGATAATCCTAATAAATAACCACTTGATGAAAATTTTGCTACTAATAATCCAATTGCGATTCCAATTCCAAACTTAGTTCCTGTTACAACAATTCCTTTAGATAAAGCTTTCGGAGCTCCTTTTATATTTATTCCAGCTCCCATACAAACTAAAAATACCCCTATTAATGCCATAGCACCTTTTGATATTGCTGTTACAAATCCTCCAATTTGAAGAAAGTTTGGAAAAAAAGTATTTGCAAAGACTCCAATTATAAGAGGTACTACCATCATACCACCTGGAATTTTTTCTATTGAATCTTTTATTCTCATTTTAACACCCCTTTTAACCTTTTAAAATGTTGGAGCTGTTTTATATATACAAAATTCTTTATGCCCTAATTCCTCTGCTTTAGTTGTTTTTCCATTTGAAACACTTATTATCTCTTCAAATAGAACATTCCCCATTTCATTAAGACTTTTTTCTCCTGATATTATTTGAGAGACATTTAAGTCAATATTATCTGACATTTTATCGAATGTCCCTTGATTTCCGGTTAGCTTAATAACTGGTACTATCGGATTTCCTGTTGGTGTACCTCTACCTGTTGTAAACACAACTATTTGAGCTCCACCAGCAACCATTCCTGTTATAGATTCTATATCTTGTCCTGGAGTATCCATTATATATAAACCTTTTTTATCTGGAATATCTGCATAATTTAGCACCCCTGTTATTGGAGCATGTCCTGCTTTATGAATGCATCCTAATGATTTTTCTTCAATACTTGTTAGTCCTCCTTCTATATTACCTGGTGTTGGTTGTCCTCCTCTGATATCTTCTCCTAATTGCATAGCTCTTTTTTCACAATTTCTAACTAAGTTCAAAATTTCATTTGCTACAGTTTCATTGATAGCTCTTTTCGCAATAACATGTTCAGCACCAATAAATTCAGTTGTTTCAGATAACATACTTGTTCCACCTAAAGAAACTAATATATCAGATGTTTTTCCTATAGTTGGATTAGAAGCTAATCCTGATGTTGTATCTGATCCTCCACATTCCATCCCTAAAATCAAATCATTTATACTACATTCTACTCTTTTTTCCATTGAAAGTTTTTGAACAAATTCCCTTGCATATTCACATCCTTTTGCAAATGCCTTTAGTGTTCCACCTTCTTTTTGAATAACTACAGTTTCTACTGGTTTTCCAGATTTTGCTATTTCTTTAGCCACATAATCTGGCTCTGTTCCTTCACAACCTAATCCTACTACTATTACAGCTCCAACATTTCCATTTAAAGCTGTATTTATAACTGTTTTATTTGTTAATCTAGCATCTGACCCTATTTTGCAACATCCAAAAGTATTATTTATATGAGTACACCCCACTACTTTATTGGCAATTTCTTCCGCTACTTTATTTGAACAAACACTTGTTGCTAAAACTAATACATGATTTCTAACTCCAACTTTCCCATCATTTCTTCTATACCCCATAAACTTCATACTTTTAACCTCCATTTTTTTATTAATCTCTATCTCCTCTACCTCTTTCACTTTGTACATTGTGAACATGAACATGTTCCCCTATTAAAATATTACAAATTGCAGAACCTATAGATTCACCATATTTTAAAATTTGATCTCCTAAATTTATATTTTTTATTGCAAATTTATGTCCAAAAGGAATATCTTTTTTTACTTTTATTTCTAATACCTCCTCTCCAAAAAACATTTTAACAATTTCTCCTTCTTTTAAATTTGTTGTTGCAGTTGCTATTGAATCATCAATTGTTATTACTACTGCTTTTTTTTGCATAATTTCCTCCCTATTAATTTTTATTTATTTTTTATATCCTAAATATAAGCAATTTCCATTCCAATTTCTATTAATTTACGTAATCCTTTTGTAGCCTAAAAAACAGCTCCAAAAAAAAATATACCTGTTTAACGGTATATTTTTTGCTGTTTTTTACGATATCATCTGATTAAAAAAACTACAATTTTAAGAAATAATTCTATCTAAAGTTCCTCTATCTATTTCTAAACGTTTAGCAACTTTACTTTTATTGTTATTTTCTTGAGATAATATTTCTAAAATAATTTTCTTTTTTATATCTTTTAAACTTCCACTAAAAATTGAAATATCTTTATTGTTTTTATGAATATCTGTTAGAAATAACTCGATATCTTTATATTTGACAGTAGAATTTTCAGCTAATAATATGATTCTTTGGACTACATTTTCTAATTCTCTAACATTACCAGGCCAATCATAATTCTCTAAAAAAGATAATAATTCTAAATCAAGTTTATCTATGTATTTTTCATGAATTTTTCCTAATTTCTTTAAAAAAAATAAAATCAAGTAAGAAACATCATCTTTTCTATCTTTTAATGCTAAAGTTTCTAACCTTAATACATTTAATCTATAGTATAAATCTGCACGAAATTTCTTTTCATCTACCAATTTTATTAAATCAACATTTGTTGCAGCAATTATTCTAACATCTGTTTTTTTTATTTCTTCTCCTCCGATTCTTCTGAATTCCTTTTCTTGTAAAACTCTCAAAAATTTAGCTTGTAAATCTAAAGGAAGTTCTCCTATTTCGTCTAAGAATATAGTTCCTTTGTGTGCTAAGTCAAAAATTCCTACTTTTCCATTCTTTGATGCACCTGTAAAAGAACCCGCTTCATATCCAAATAACTCACTTTCTAATAATAAACTTGGTATAGCACTACAATTTAAAGCTATAAAAGGACCGTTGACCCTTTTACTTGCATTATGAATACTCTGAGCTAAAATTTCTTTTCCAGTTCCACTCTCTCCAGTAATAAGAATTGTTCCATCTACTTTTGAATATTTTTTTGCAATTATTTTTATTCTATTCATATTTTGATTATTCGTCAAAAAATTTTCGAAGGTATATTTTGCTGATAATCCTTTTTTCATAAATTCTTTCCTTATTATTTTCTCTTCATTTTCTATCGTCTCAACTTCTCTAAAAGTAAATAGTGTTCCTTTTAATTCTTCATTTATAATAAGAGGAATTTTATTAAAAAAAATCTGTTTGTCTTCTATCTCTAATATTTTACTTTCTTCAATAAAAGCTTTTTCAATAATTTTTTTTATTTCTTTCTTATCCAGAAATAAACTCTCAGCTTTTAAATTTATATGTTCTATTATTTGTTTTTTATTAAAATATATAACTCCTATATCAATATGATTTAGTAAAATCGTAAGCATTTTATTTTTTTCTTTTTCTAGCTCCTTAACTCGTAAAATTTCTTCAGCTCTATTTAAAGCTTCCAAAACAGATTCTTGGCTTGATTTTATTAATTCAAAATTTATTGGTAAGGGATGGTTTTTTAATATGTTTTGTAGAACTACATCTCCCATAAAATTTGTAATTTTATATTTTTTTATAAATTCACCTATTTGTGAAATAATTTGAAATTGTTCAATTTTTGAATCAATCTCTAAAATTTTAATATCTATTCCCATACAATCAGCTATCCATTGACATTTATTAATAACGCTTTTATATCCTACTACCCCTATAACTTCATTTTTGTATTTAAATTTTTCAAATATTTTTAATATATCTTCGCTAGTTACTTTTATCTCAACTATAGGAATATGCACTTTTCTTTTTAATCGCTCAGCACTTCCACCTCGTGTAATAATAATTTGTCCACCATTTTCTTCAAATTTTCTAGCGGTCCTTTCTACTTCATTTAAATTAACAACTTTTTTTATTAAATAATCACTTGTAAAATTAACATCATTTATTTCTTCGTATGGTGCTATTAAAAGAATTTTTTTCATTTTATCTCCTATAATAACATATCATATATATTGTTATTTTCTATAATAATACAGCTTTTCTAAAAACGATTCTCCATTATCTGGCAATACTTTTCCAAAATATTCAGCTACACTTTGACCAATATCTGAAAGAGTTTGTCTCTCTCCAATATCTCTGCCACTTAACCCTTTTTTATATATTAAAATTGGAACTTTCTCTCTCGTATGTTGAGAATGCCCTATATTTGGATCATTTCCATGATCTGCAGTAACTATAAGTATATCTCTTTCATCTAGCAATTCCATAACTTTTTTTAACTTTTTATCTACAACTTCAAGTCTATTTCCATATCTTGTGGCATCCTCTTGATGTCCAGCTAAATCAGTCTCTTGAACATTGGCACAGATAAAGGCACACTCATTATCCTTTATCTCTTTTAGCAATTTATCCATAACTTCCCCAGTATCCACACAAAATATAGATTTTCCATGAGGATTTTCCACTATATCTGCAACTTTTCCTATGAATATAGTTTTTGTCACTCCATCTAAAATTTTTGGCAGCTGTACCTCACTATCAATTCCGTATCCCATATGCTGTACTTGGTAACCATTTCTGTAAACTCCCGACTTAGGTGCGTTTATTCCACCAAAAAGTCCATCTCTACACTCATAGGCATTTTTTATATCCTCTATAGTTACATTTTTCCCACCAAAAGTTATAACCCTTGGTACCTTTACAACTTTTCTGACAATTTTTCCTATCTCTAAAAGTTTTTCATAACTTATAAAATCCAGTACTCCAGTTATATTGTAAACTTGACCTAAATCTGCCTCTAAATTATCTCCAATAGTGGCACACTCATTTACTATTAAAATCTCTCTTGGAGAACCAAACCTTTTCACAGAGTAACCAGATTTTTTTAAAACTTTTTCTACCTCATCTATCGCCTCATAAAAAGGTTCAGTCTTAGGTTTTTTAGGATATGTTCCCATAAGCTCTTGATGCCCATAAAAAGTATCACACCAAAAGTGCATAAGATTTGCCTTTCCGTATACAGCTTCTTTTGAAAACTTTACACTTCCTATTTCAACTCCAGCTGCATTGGCAATTCCCAACTTTTCTAAATTAGGAATCCTTAAATTTGGATTTTTTTCAAAACACTACTATATGTGTTAGCTCCCACGTCTTGCGGTCGAACTTCTTGTACATCATCCATCTCACCAATACCAAAACTATCTAACACCAACACTATAAATCTTCTCATATTTACATCTCTCTTCCTAAACTATCATAAACTCCTATAATTTGAGGGTTCCCACTTTTTATTCCCTCAACCAGAACAACACTGCTTCTTGTTACAAATATCTGAGTCCTAAATGCTCCAACAACTGTTTCTCCAACCCCATTATTTCCAGATACTTCAAAATAGTAGTCTATACTCTCCATAGTTGGAGCTTCCACCAAACATCTTCTCATCTCTTTAAATTTTTTTCCAACTAAAACACTACACATTCCAGAACGTCTATAGTGACCACCACCATAACAATAGGAATTAGAGTCTAAATTGTGAGATATCTCAGATACATATACAATAGCTGGAATCTCTCCCTCAAAATTTGCACTATTAAATGGAGTCGTTCCAGTTAAAGCATGTCCAGGTTCTCCATGAGTTCCCCCATGCTCCTTTATACTTTCAATATTTTCTAGAGATGTGGCTGATGGCATGTTCAACTGTTCCACTACTATTTCCATCTCTTTTAACATTTTTTCAGCTTTTTTTATTGTTTCAATATTTTTAGTACCCTCTATTGCATTTTTCTTACAGTTGTATAAAAAGCATGGGAAAGATGTAAGACCATTGATTCTAACATTTTTCAAATTTAAAACCTCTTTAGCCACTCGCTCTATCTCATCTAAATAAAATCCACCACTTTGTCCAGAATAGATTTTACTATCCCTTTCTAAAACTCTTAACATTATATCTTGAACTTTTCCGTAGTTTTTAGCTACCTCGTCTATCTCTTTTATTTTCTCCAAAGAGTAAACTGTTATAATCTCTGGGTTGTGTCTTACAACTTTATCCACAAGTGCTGAAGGTATTTGAACTAAATGACCAACATTTCCAAGCTTCACTCCATTGTCCATCATAACCAGAGCCTCTTTAAAATCCACAGTTACAACTCCATCAAACCCTATCTCTACCAATTTTTTAGCTAGGTATGGTACTCTTCCAAATTGCTTTGTCATAACATAAAGTTTAACCCCATTTTCCTTAGCCTTTTCACAAAGAGCCCTTCCATTTTCTAAAATAGCGTCTACATCTAAAACATATGTATCTGGCAATATCTCTCCACTTTGATGAAGCTCTATTGCTACCTTTATCAAATGAGGATTTTTTTCTTGTACAATATCTAAAAACATCTTACTTCACCTCTTTTACCATTTCATAACTTTCTTTTAATATTCTAACTATTGTTTCAACTCCAGCTCTATTTGGATTTATTCTTATCATTCTTTTCTCTAAAGTCGAATCTGTAGCTCTAAATGTTCCTGAAACTCTATAAAAAAGTGGCGAAAACTCATACTTTGACTCTGCTCCCACAGGATTTGGCAATGCTCCCAATTTTTCAGCTTGAACTAGTATCTCATCAGCTATGTTCTCTTTTAATTCCACAACTATCACTTTTGATTGAGCATTTACAAGATAGGCCCCTTTGATAAACTCTATCTCTCCACTATTGAATATAGTGTGTAGTTTATCATTTACCTCTCCTTGAATAGCAAGTGAAACTGGCGCATAAACTAGCCCTCTTAAAACATCAAGTGCTTCATGTCCCTGTACCTGCCCCCCTCCAGAGTAATTGCTTTTTACTATCTTTCCAATAAACTCTCTCTTACCAACTACGCATCCAACTCCTTCTGGTCCAAGTAACTTAAATGCTGAAAATGCTGAAAGGTCAGCTCCCAGTTCACTTCCAATTTTATTTACTTTCATAACAACATAGTTATCGTCTGTAACAACTGGTATATCATATTTTTTTATTTCAGCAATAACCTCTTTTATATCATATGAGTCATCAATTTTTTGACGAATATATTGAACTAAAGCTGCGTCAAAACAGTTATTTTTCAATATCTCTTTTAACTCATCTAAGTTATTAAAATCAGCCTCTATTTTCTCCACACCCATCATTTTAAAAGTTACATCTGTTGTAGGATAAACAGGAGCCTTGTGAACTAAAACTTTTCTCTTCTTTTTCTCACCTAAAATACTGTAAAGTCCCCATTTTATAGCCGCTGTTCCAGAACCTCTAACAAGCACAGCAGCTTCAGAGCCAAAAAACTCAGCTATCACTTTCTCAGCTTTCTCTGTAGTAAGTGGTTTATTTAACTCTTTTACAACTCCCAAATCCCCTCTAGTTAAAATCTCATGACCTTGAAAATATTTTGTTATTATATCTATCATTTTAAACTGCTTCTCTTTAGCTTCCTCTATTCCTATTGATTCCAATGGATATGTTTTCATCTTTTCACACCAACTCCTAAAATTCTCTTTGGATTTTCCACCAACATCTTTTCTAAATCTCTCTCCTGTACTCCCACATCTCTTAGTATAGGAACAAAACTCTCAATTAGGTACCCATAACCAATTCCACCATTAGTTTTCATATGAGACTTTCTTGTTAAATCAACAGACATTATGAGTTTATCACTCCATCCCTCTTCACAAAGTGTTTTTATAAACTGTGCCCTTGTTTCATCAGGAAGATAACTATTTTTCCCAATAGTATCAAACTCTACATAGGCTCCTCTTTTTAAAAGTGCTTTTATATAATCCAAATCATTTGCCAAAGCTACGTGTCCTAAAATAACCTTATTTAAATTCACACCTAAACTTTCTAAAAAATCTAACTGCTCATGTCCCAATTTTCCTAAACTTGTATGAGTTGTTATAAAAACCCCTGTGGCTTTTTGAGCAATTGCTGCTGCATGAAAAACTTTTCTCTCAAGTTCAGTCATAACTTCAAACCCTGTTCCAATCTCTCCTATAAGCGTTGCATGCTTGCCTTTTCCATCTATTCCAATTTTTATATCATCTATCATCTTCTTAGCCAACTCATCAACAGTTAAATCTTCAACTTCTTTTGGTAAAAATGGCTCCTTATAATATCCTGTAGACATATATATATCTAGACCTGTAGCCTCTTCCATTCTCATAACGTAATCAACATCTCTACCAATTCCAACATTACTAACATCAACAACTCTTGTTACTCCAAGCTCTTTTAGTTTTAAAAATTCCTCCTTTGTAATATCAAAGGTATCTAACTTACAATCTATATTATTTTTCTCCTTAGAGAGGTCAATAGTTACATGTTCATGCATATACGTTATATCTTTAATCATCTTCCCTCCAAATTTTAAACTCTCTATTATCTATGTCCTTTAGCGGATAGTTTAGAAAATACTCTCTATAAAGTTTTGGTCTTTTATCTTCACTTAAAGCTTTAGCTATCTCCAGCAAAGATTTTAAATACATCTTCCCTTTAGGCACAACCACAACTATTGCACTTCCAATATCCCCTGTTGGAATAGTTATAGCTGAGCTATCTAACATATTTAAAACTTTTAAAAATCCTTTATTTGAGCTCTTTTGAATCTCACTAGCTTTCTCTCCCATAACTCCAAAGACAGAGTCTCCTAAACCACAAACTTCCACATCCTTTTCCAAATATATAAAGGCACTATATCTTTTAAAAATATTCTTTAAAAACTCCATCATCTCATCTCTTTTATAAGGTTTAACTTTAGTTTCTAAAATATCTATCACATAATCTTTTTTTAACTTCTCACAGTTTTCAGAATCTAACTCCATAACACAACAACTTTTTATAACCTCTTGAGGTTCAGTTAAAAATATCTCACAAACCTTTTCCAATTGAGAAAAATCTTGAGTTATAACTCCAACTCCAGGAGTAAACTCTATAAAGTCTGTAGACTTTTTAATAGTTTTTCCCTTTATTCCAGCTCCTGAAAGTAAAGCTGAATACAGATTTAATCCAACAGCAGGAGCAAGGACAGATCCTCCCCCATCAGTTCCAATTCCCACAGTATTTATTCCATATAAAACATTTATAGCTGTTCCGCTAGATGATCCAATCATAAGTTTTCCAGTGATAGGATTTAAAAGGTTTAAGTCTACAGCTCTTCCTCTATCTGCAAAACTGTCAATTGTATTCCAAGAATAGCCCTTTTCCAATAATTTTTTTATAACTCTATCACTTATCTCACTGGTATCTTTAATTCCAAAAGTCTTATAGTTTGAATTTTCTCTAAACATATCTAGAACTACATTGGGATTTTGTTTTTTTACACTTTTTCCTATAAATTCCTTTGTTCTTTGTATTCCAGAAAAAGCTTTTAGATTCATTTTTTCACCTCACTATAATTTAAGACCATATTATAATTTAAGAGGAGTAAAAACTCCTCTTAAACTTCATCTATGCGCCATACATTCCTAAAACTGAGAATATATTTAGTAAAATTCCAAAGAATATAGCAGCAACTGGTCCAACTGCCATATCTACAAGCGGTTTCTTAGCTGTTTTATTAAGAATATAAACTCCTGCTACAAATAGATACCCAAGTCCCGGAGCCATAGCGTCAGCTGCAATCATTCCACCAACAATAAGTGCAACTTCTAAAACTTTAGTCATAGATGTTCTAATTTGATCTCCACATCCCTTTACTCCTGGGAACTTATCTAAGAACAGAGCTATTGCTCCAAGCGCGTATATCTCAAGACATATAACTGCTGCTCCACCCATAAAAGCTATTAATGGATTTCTTAAAAAGATTCCAATAGCAAATACAAATGTCATTCCAGCAGGAGCATAAACTCCTGTTGCTATAGCAGTTGTTGCAACTAATGGCACAAATCCTATAGCTCTAGCTAAAGCTGCAAGTCCAGCCTCAGATGTTTTTCCCTCAGCTAAAAGATTTAAAGATATTGGATCTCCCGCAACTAAGTGTAAACTTATAGCAGCAGAAATTAATCCACCCATAAGTGCTAATCCTAAGATATTTTTCTTTATTCTTTCAACCCTAGCAGCAAATATATTTAATAACATCGCATTTGACTTTGGAGCGTCTGCTGCTGCTTTCTCTCTCATAGCAAAAGCAATCATAACTACCATGGCAACAAGTAAAGCCATTCCATCTGGATTTAATACCACTTTACTACCATCAAACATAAATGTTCCATATTTTTGAATAAGTTGTCTAACAATTATAGTTAATCCAAAAGTTGTTGCTCCCTTTTTAATCCCATATTGATAAGCTACTACCAGTGCTGGGAATGCAGCAAAGGCAACTATGATAGGAGAGCCAACTTTTCCAAGTGATGGTAAAAAATTCACTGGTAATTTTGCAAAAAGTTCCACAACAATTTTTAATCCATGAGTTATTAGTAGTCCATAAAATCCTCCAGCTACAACTGATAACACTGCACCTTTTTTATCATAACTACACGATGTTCCTATTATATCTGTTCCCAAAAGGATACTATGAATTAGAATTATATGTGTTGTAAGAGAAAAAGGTATTCCAAATCCTACAACTAGACCAAAACTTAAAGCAAAACTCGTAGCTGCTAAAGACTTTCTGTCCATTCTTCCCTCTAAGAACTCAGGAACAATAGGTCTTAGTCCATCATTGAATATGGCTACTCCTCTGTTAGCTAAAAGTGCTGCTAAACCTCCCAATAAAACTGCAACTATATAATTCATTCTTCCTCCCCTATTTTCTCTATTTTAAAAT
>NZ_CDRRQU010000059.1:0-12169 GCF_977044495.1 Cetobacterium sp.
ATCTATAGTAAAGTGGGCGACAAAGACTCAGATGTAAGTAGGAAGGAGGAGTTGAAGGATAATCCATTGTATGAAGGACTGTCAAAAGGTAGTGAGCCAATATACGAAGAGATAGGTGGTCCAGAAAGCATCTATAGTAAAGTGGGCGACAAAGACTCAGATGTAAGTAGGAAGGAGGAGTTGAAGGATAATCCATTGTATGAAGGACTGTCAAGAGGTAATGAGCCAATATATGAGGAGATAGGTGGTCCAGAAAGCATCTATAGTAAAGTGGGCGACAAAGACTCAGATGTAAGTAGGAAGGAGGAGTTGAAGGATAATCCATTGTATGAAGGACTGTCAAGAGGTAGTGAGCCAATATACGAAGAGATAGGTAGTCCAGAAAGCATCTATAGTAAAGTGGGCGACAAAGACTCAGATGTAAGTAGGAAGGAGGAGTTGAAGGATAATCCATTGTATGAAGGACTGTCAAGAGGTAATGAGCCAATATACGAAGAGATAGGTGGTCCAGAAAGCATCTATAGTAAAGTGGGTGACAAAGACTCAGATGTAACTAGAAAAGTGGAGTTAAAGGATAATCCGTTATACGATATTAAAAACGCTAATAGCAACAATAATAATAACAATAACAATAATAATAATAATAATAATAGTAGTAGTAGTAATGATGAGTTTAAAAAGTTATTTCAAGAGGCTAGAGAGAACTATAGGAATCGTGATTCTAATGAAGAAGCTCTAAAAAAATTGGATATTCTTGCTAAAAATGTAAATAATATTCCAAAAGAGCATTTGATTAAAGCAATAGAAGAACTAAACTATGGACTTAATATGGAAAGTATAACAAAGCTTCAAAAGCAAGCCAAAGAGAATGATACAAAAATTATTAAACCAGATACGATAGAGGAGTTAGATTCTAAAGGTCAAAAAAATATATCGAAAATCTATAATCAGCTAGATTTTGACAAAAAATATTTAGAAATTAGAGAAAATATAAACAATACTATTTTTAATAAGCTAATTTCTAACCCTGAATTTAATAACTTAATGAATTCCAAGTTGTCTGGAGATAAAGAAAAAATAGAAAAGTTGTTCTATATAGTAGAAAATGCTAAACGAGAATCTTTGAAGGAGGTTACTGGAATTACTGGAGAAAAAGCTACAGTAAAAATAGATGAAAAAGCTACAGCTTTCAAATTAGCTCAAGGATTTTATAATCAAAAAACTTCTGAAGTTAATATGAATATTGTTCCAATTGGAGCTTTTTTAAGAAGTAAGAAAAGAAATAATCAAGAGATTTTGGATACAATAATTCATGAATTAACTCACCATGATCAAAATCAATTGGTAAAAAGTAAAGTAAAGAAAAAAATTCAAAATGCTGATATATCCACAGCTGTAGATAATGATGTGAGTTTACTCACTATAAATCAGTTACACTATGTGCAGAGTGGGCTGACAAATAATAAGAACTATAAAAAACAACCACTAGAAAGAGAAGCTTTTTCCTCTGGAGAGGATTTAAGTAAAAAATTAACAAAATATTTGAGTAATCAAGAAAAAATCAAAAAAAATAAAGACATTGTTATAGAACATATTCCTGGAAATAATAAAAATTTAGAGAATAAATTTGAAAGTAATAGTAATTTGGGAGAAATTCCATTGTTATATGGAACAAAATTAGGACGAAAGGAGTTGACAGATGTAGCTAATAAAAGTCCAAATACGGAGAATGTATTCTATGCTGACAGTTATATTGGTAAATTAAATTTAGGAATTGGATTTAGTAATCTTAAAGAGTTTGCTGGAAAAGTAAGAGATGGAAAAATAACAGAAGCAGATTTAACTGAAATAGCTAGATTTAATGACAAATTTTTAAATGATTCAAGCAAGCCATCTACAGCAAAAATTAACTATGCAAATACAGATGATAATAATAATCTTCTTCATGGGTTATTGAAAAATAATGTGGCTGTAGATGCTTTGAGACAAATTGCGGATATAAGTTCTGAACAAGAAAATTTAAGGAATTCATTAAGAAAGTATGAGGAGGTAGATTTAGACAATCCAAAGGCATCTAAATCCTATTCAAATGATGTCAATGAGATGATAAATAAGTATCATAATAATGAAGAGAGACTAGATGATGCATTTATGAATTTTTTTGCTGAGAAGACTAAATTGATAGCAAAAGAAAATTTAGATAAAGGAGGAAAGATATATTTATCATTAGATGGAATTGTTACAACCAATAGAAAAGGGGATAATGTAGATTTTAAAAAATTGAAGGAAATATTTGATGAAACAAATCCGTTTTATAACTCTGTAACTTCCAAAGAGATAAGATATTTATATGAAAACTATAGAGATAATCCAAATGTTAAATTTACATTAAAAAAACAAGTTATTGAAAATCCATTTAAATCAAAGGAATTTCTGGACGCTTTTACTACAGAAACTAAGGATAAACAATAGATTTTCAGTGACGAGTATCAAAAAATAAACAATTAAAAAAGGCCTTTTTTAAGAGGCCTTTTTTAACTTATTTATATTTCGGGGGAATAAACTATGAAAGTCATAGCTTGTTAGAATTATACAATTTTCTAAGAAAAGAAGAGTCCTAAATAAGAAAAAATCTTGATAAATCTAGTATATAATTTCCTGAACAAAATATTTGTAGGAGGGTTTTTATGTACGAAATTAAGCAAAATGAAAAGCTACTAAAACGGTTCTTAAAGAAAAAACAAAAAATAACTTTAAGTCTGATAGTAGCTTTTCTAATTACTGGAGGAATAGCTTGCGATGAACTCCAAGCTAGAGATTTAAGAACTAGAAATAAAGAAAATAATTTGGTTAAACCTGATCATGGAGGTCCCAATTTAAATACCTCCGCCAATAAAACGGATGTTGTCAATATTGTCAATCCAAATTCTAATGGTATTTCTCACAACAAATTTATTGATCTTAGTGTTGGAACTGGGAATGGTCTTATCTTCAACAACAGTATGGAGAACGGAACTTCACAGATTGGAGGACACGTCACTAAAAACTCTAACTTAACTAGCAACGCTAAAGTGATTTTAAATGAGGTTACAGGAAATAACGTATCCAATATCAACGGGGATATAGAGATATTTGGTGCTAAAGCCGACTTTATTCTAGCCAATGAAAACGGAATTACCTTAAATGGTGCTACCTTCATTAATACAAACGGAATTACTCTCTCAACTGGTAAGGTTTCTAACATTGGAAATAATATAAACTTTGATGTTCAAAAGGGAAATATTGAACTAAATGGTGTAGGTACAAGTGGTAACTACTTCAATGTTTTGGCAAAAACTGTTCAAATATTTAAAGAGATATCTCCACTAAAAGGGGAGCATTCACCTGATATTTCAATCATAGCTGGTGAAAATAAACTGTCAACTGAAGTGGGAAAATTAAACGATATAAATATTCTATCATCTAAAAAAACTAATTCAGATAAATATGGAATATATGCATCTGAGTTTGGCTCTATGTATGGTAAAAATATTAAACTGATAAGTACTGATGAAGGACTTGGTGTAAAACATGAGGGCCTAATAGTTAGCGAAAAAGATATAGCGATAGATTCAAATGGAGATATCGTATTAACTTCTGTTAACTCTAAAGGTAGGTTAGATATTAAAGGAAAAAATCTTACTACAAAAAAAGGCATCAGTAGAGATAAGGAAAACTCCTTTATCAATTCTATTTCAGCAAAAGATAATATAGACCTAAATATTTCTGGAAACGTCAACTTAGAATCAGCGCTACAATCTACAGATGGAAGTATAAAAATTGTTGCAAAGAATTTGACTTTAGCGGATAAAACATCTGCTAGAATAATATCTAAGAAAAATATTGTAGTAAATCTATCAGAAAAACTTGATGTTCAAGGGGTTATGATTCCAACTATACCAGGAAAGCCCAATCTAGATTTAATTATTCTTGTAAACGATAAAGATGAACTACAAGCTAAAGATATAAAAAATGGAAAAATATATAGCTCCAATGAGATAACATGGGTTAGCACAGGAATAATTGGAACGCAAGTTGATATCTTTGCTAAAGAGATTGAAAATAAAGGATTGATTTCAGCTGACAGAAATTTAAAAATAGATGCCAAGAAAATTTTAAATCATAAATCCTCTGTAATCAAAGGGGCAAATATCGATATTAAAGCTGAAAATAGCTTCATCAATAGAGGAGAAATTAGAGAAAATCAAAAAGAATTAAATGAGTTTGTAGACCCACTGGGAAATCTTAAGATAGAGGTTTCTTTAGGTGGGTTTGAAAACTACGGAAATATATCCGCACAAAAAATATCAATTTTAACTCAAAAGTTAATTAACTCATTCGCTGGAAAAGTTATCGCAACAAACGGTGATATTGTGCTGACAACCTCTGTTGGAGAACTGATAAACAACGGTGAGATTTTAACTGACAAAAATGTAAAATTGATTTCAGAATCATCAATTACAAACACAGGAAAAATAGGTGCTGATAACATACTAGTTCAGGCTCTAAAAGGGCAGTTTTTAAATGCCGGGCAAATTACAGCTGTAAAAGAACTTGAGCTAATAGTTAACTCACTTGTAAATGCTGGAAACTCAAAAGAGATAGAAAAATACTTAACTGCATTTTATCAGTACTCAGAAGAGAATATAAGTAATGTTAAAAAAACTATCCAAGAGTTAAAAAATAAAATAGATAGTGAAACAAATCCAGAGAAAAAAGAGGTCCTAAATGAAACTCTAAAATATTTTAAAGACATAGAAAATAGTTTAAATGCCTTAAAAGAAGAGATTAAAAATTTAGACAATTTAGGGGTGCTATCTGGAAATAATGTTGTAATAAAAGCTACAAATACCGTAGAAAATAGCGGTCTATTGACAGCTAAAACAGATATAAATATAAAAGGAAATAGTTTTGTAAATCGTGGTATCACTCAAAGTGAACGTGACATTTTCATAGAAACTATTGGAAATATTTTAAATACAAGTAGATTAACAGCTGGAAACAGCATATCTATAACAGGAAATAGTTTCCTATCCACTGGAAATAATGAAACTATTTCAAAGTATTTAAAATTAGTCGCTTCGTTTGATGAAAATAGATTTAACGCCATTCAAAATGAGATTAAAGCGATAGAGGAAAAGTTACTTACAGAAACAAATATTTCAAATATTGTTGCGCTTAAAAAACAACTAACTGCGTTAAATAGCGAGATGAAACAATTGAGCGATATAAAAAGTCAAATCTCCTCATTTAGTGAGTTAGGAGTTATTGAAACAAATAACTTAGCTATAACAACAGTGAATAAGTTAGAAAATGCTGGAATAATCTTAACAAAAGGAAATACTACGCTGACTTCTAAAGGAGATATACGTAATGATGGAGTAGCAAATATTGGAGCTAACTTAGATGTCAAAGGAAAAACTTTTACTTCTAATAATCTGACTGTTGGAAATAAACTAAAAGCAATTGTCAATGAGATATTTGAGACTAAAGATTTAAAAGTGGGAGATGATATTGATATCTCAGCTTCTAAATTTGTTACGTCAGGTGAGTTGAGTACAAATAAAAACCTGATTTTAAAAGGAGACTTTGAATCCGGAAAAAATTCAAAGACATCTGTGAAAAATAATATTGATATCTTAGGTGGATTTAAAAATAGTGGTGAAATCATAAATAATGGCAATCTAAATATTGACTCTCAAGATAAGAATTTTGTAAACTTAGGAAAATTAGAAACTAAGGGACAAGGAACTATTAAAGGAAATAATTTTTCAAGTAGTGGTGATATTCTAATAGAAAATGGCGCTGACTTCAATATGAACAAAAGTTTTGAAAATCAGGGAAAAATTCAAAGTAAAGAGAATATCTCAATAACTTCAAATGGAGATTCAACTTTAGGAAGTATCTTCGCAAATAAAGATGTCACTGTTAAAGCAAACTCTGGTAGTGTAAGCGTTGATAAGATTCAAACTCCTGGAAGTATCACTATTCAAACAGATGGAGATATCATCAACAAAGGTATGATTGTAAGTAACAAAGATGTTGAACTATCTGGTAACTCTATAAAAAATGAGAGTGGAACAACAATATGGGCTGGACAAAATCTAGTTTTAAACGCAATAAAAGAGATATACAATAGCTTACTTGCAGTGATAGAAGGAAAAGGGGATGTCAAATTAACAGCAAAATCCATTGTAAATGATGGTGGAACTATTAGATCTGGTAAAAATATGATTTTAAAAACAGATTCGCTTGTCAATAGAAGTACTATTGTCGATAACCCCCTAATCAGCGGATACAAAGAGTTTGAAACAGTTACTAAATGGAATGATGTTCTTAACTACCATCTAGATTATGTAAAAGTTAATGTTCCAAATATAGAAAATACCTCAGTTGTAAAAGATAAAGCTTCTATAAATTCTGGTGGAGATTTAAGTATAGAGGGATATTCAAATGAAGCAAGTAGTGTTTTAAATGAAGCAGGAGTAATCTCTTCTGTAAAAGATATGAATATAAAAGGAGATGTTGTAAATAAAACTCCATATAAAGAAACAAGTATCGATTGGTTCCTAGACAATATAACAGTTACTCTACACTGGGAAACAAAACTTTATGGAACTGGCGCTCATGGAAATAGTGGAGTCGCTTTCAAAGGTACTTTAAGAGAGGCGCTATATGGGAACCATTTTAATGGTAAAAACTCATATTATGAATCGCTTAAACTTCATAAAGACCCTACTTTAGTTCAAGTTTTATCCAGCGTATTGGGGGCAGATTGGAGAGCCTACAATAAACCTGTTTCACAAGATAAATGGGATACAAAAGGAACGTTTAAACATTATGCAAGCAATGCAAACGCACAAATTTTATCCGGTGGAAAACTAAAGCATACTCTAGGTGCGTTTAGTAACGACGGTGGTGAAAGTGGAGAGAATAAAACTGTAGCTGATGTCAATATTAAAGATATCAACTCTGTAAATGAAATTGAGGGAGTAAAGCAAATTCATGATGTTGAAATAATAACAGGTGAAGTTACAATCAATGGTGTGACTATCAAAGCTGAAACTGGAAATATGGCTGGAAGTGTTGCAGTAGCAGGAACAATAAACCCAATTGTTTTTATCGAGATTCCAGTTGGAGAAAACGGAATATTTAAACCAGCTACTCCAAAACCAGGTCAGATTCAACCCCTATTTGAAACTAATATAGAGTTCATAGATCCAAATAATTTCTATGGCTCTAACTATTTCTTTGAACAGATAGGATATGATAAAGATAAACCATCAACTGTAATAGGAGATGCTTACTACGAATATCTATTACTTTCTAAAATGCTTAAAGAAGCTGTAGGATACGCAGGTGAGTTGAGTTCAGATTCTGTTAAAGAGCTACTAGATAATGCTCTTAAACTTAAAAAAGAATTGGGATTAGAGATTGGAAAGCCTTTGACACCAGAACAAATAAATAACTTAGATAAGGATATTATCTGGTATGTTGAAGTTGAAGTCAACGGAACAAAGGTTTTAACACCACAAATCTATTTTTCAAAAGAATCAAGACTTAAAATCGCTAGTGGTCAAGGAAGTGGTGGAACTTCAACAGTCAAAGTTGGAGGAGATTTCATAACAGATAACACATCCTTTAACAATGGAAATGGAAATATAGTTGCAAATGGAAATATCATAGTTAAATCTGATGGCAATATAACTAATAATAGTTCTGGCGGTGTAAATGGTGGAATAACATCAACTAAAGGGAATATTGCGCTTGATGCCTCAGGCGATATAAATATGATTGGTGGAAGTGTGAAAGGAGATAACATTATCCTATCAGGTAATGAAGTTAATATTGAATCCAGTGTGGGACTAGATAGAGATGGAAATCAAATTGTATCTGATAAAGCTTCAATAGATGGGCATAATGGTATTCAAATTGATTCGAAAAATGATATCAATATCAAAGGTGGTTCATTGACAGCTAGTGGGTTAGAGGTTCTCCCTAAAGAGGAACAAAAAAATGAAAGCTCTGAAGTATCTCCAAAAGAAGAGAAAAAAGTAGCTGTAAAAGATGTAAGCTACTATGAGGAGCTATTCAAAAAAGATAGCGCTGATATCATTGAAGGTGCTGCTGGAAGTATAAATCTAAATGCTGGAGGAAGTGTCAATATCAGTGATATTCATACTACGTCATCCAGTTCGAAAAATGAGTATATAGATCATAGCAACTACTCTAAGGAGTCTTCAAGTAAGGTAACTTCAAATGAAGCAAAAATAGTTGGATCAAATGTAAATATCAATGCCGAGAAGGATATCAACATTAAAGGAAGTTCTATCGGAACTAATGAAGGACTTATTTCTAAAGATGATAAAACTGAATATGCTCAAGGTGATATAAACTTAAACGCTAAAAATAACGTTGTTATAGAGGACAGCCAAGAGAGCTATTCAAAAAAGAGTAGCAGTGCACAATCAAGTGTTGAAAAGGGTCTTGTAAGTGTGAAATGGTCCGACAAGAAAACAAATGCCTCTTTATCAAAGGGAAGCAATATATCTACAAATGGAAATCTAAATATCTCCTCAGGAAACAATGTGGTTCTTAAAGGAAGCAACATTGAAACTGGAGCTAATACATCTATCAATGCTAAAAATAATATCGATATTCTTGATGGTAGAAATACTGTTGAGGAATCTACAAGTGATACTAGATATCAAGTGTTAGGTGGTGGAAATACAACTACTGAAAAGAAGAGTTCTACATCAAAGGGAAGCAGTATATCAACTGGTGGAAAAATAGAGTTAAATTCAGGAAATAACATTAAAATAGTTAATGGAACATTAAATTCTTCTAAAGATACTGAAATAATCGCTAAAAATGATGTTTCTATTGAAGCTGGTAAAAATGAATACAGCGAAAAAACTACAACTACAAGTGTTGGAATATATGCGGATGGAAGCGCAGGTATTGGCGGTGTGGGTGTAAGTGGTAGTGCATCTACAGCAGATATGTCAGCTTCTGGTGAAATCTCAAGTGAATGGGGAGCCAGTGGGACTGTCAGCGAAAAATTAGATGGTTCTAATGAAAAAACTCCAACAACTTCTGGAAAACCACACATGGATCAATTGGTAAACTCAGAGGTTGGTTTAAAAATAGAGCATTCAACAAAAGAGGTAGATGAAACTACTTGGTCTGAAAGTCAGTTAAAAGGTGATAACATAACTATTAAAGCTGGTAATACTGTTGATATAGGTGGTGGAGATTACGAAGCTAAAAACAGTGTGACAATTAAAGGTAAAAAAGTTGATACTTCTAAATATGAGGATGTTAGAAATGAAAAAACAGACGGTTTCACTCTTGCAGTTAAACAAAGTCAAGGAGTAAGTAGCTCTGTTGTTGATACAATCAATACTGGAGTTAAAATGGATGCAGCGATAAAAAGCGGTCAAGCTAATGAAGGAGTACTTGCTGCTCAGGGTATTGGTGCTGCTACAAATCTTCTGTTCAATGACCTTGCAGGTGTTTTCTCCAAACAATCTGTAAATCTTTCTATTGAAAACTCTACAAAGAATGAGACAAGTGAAAATATTACATCAATAAAAGGAAAAAATATCGATATTATAGCTACAGAGGGAGATATAAACCTAAATGGTGTAGATATTAAATCTGAAGAAAATATATCTTTAGATGCTAAGAATAATATCAATGTATCAGCGGCTAAGAAAACAAGTAGTGAATCTGGATTAAAAGTTGATTTGGAAGCCCAGTTGGAGCAATCAGCGGGATACAGCGCTCTATGGGGAGGAAACACTGATATAGGAGTAGGTGGAAGCGCAAATGTAGATGTAACTTCATCCACTTCTAAAGAGATGATAAATTCAACAATAAAAGCAGATGGAAACTTGACTATTAAATCTGGTGCAGATACAAATATTAAAGGTGCAGAGATAGAAGCTAAAAAAGACGCCAATATTAAAGTTGGAGGAAACTTAAATATAGAGAGTCAAAAATCATCCTATAAAGAGGACTCTATCAATGCAAACGCAGGAGGTAATGTTTCAATAGGAGCTGCTAGCAATACTATAGGTAAAGGAGAACTAGGATTTAGCGCTGGTGGTGGAAATATATGGAAAAATGGAGAAACAGTAAAACAATCCGGTATAAAATCGGGAGGTAACCTCGTAGTAGATGTAGGAAAAGATCTGAATATGACTGGAGGCGTGCTAGGATCGGAAACAGGAAATGGAAGCCTAAATGTAGGTGGAAATGTAAATCTAAAAGATTTAGTGACAACTGAACAGCAAGATGGAGCACACATAACTGTATCAGGTGGATTTACGGGTGACATGGGAGTAGATGGAAAAATTGGAGATACAAAAGACAAACAGGTGACATCTAAGAGCGTAATTGGCTTAAAACAAGAAAATATAAATGTAAATGGAGATATAAGCCTAAACGGAGAAAAAGGTGAAGTAAAAGATATCTATACAGATTTAGAAAATACTCAAATAGTGGATAAAGATGTTGTAAAAGTGGGTGGAGATATCAGCTTATCTGGATCAATTCAGAATGTAAAAGATATGAAGGATAAGATAAATAGTATAAAGGATTCAATATCATCATCAAAGAAAAAAGTAAGTAATGTGGATACAGATATCAATATTAAGAATGTAAGTAATAAAAATATTGGTGATGTAGAAAATAGTAAAAAACTTAATCAAGGAGAAGATACTAGAGCACAGGAACAAATAGGAAAAGGTGAAGAGAATTACAAAAAAAATCAAGATGAAGCCATGAAAATATTTGATGATATGATATCGCAAGTGGAAAAAGAAAATACATCAGATGTAGAGGTACCAAAATCAAGCGATGATAAATACGCTATTTTAGATAAAGATAACGCATTCGATTTCCCTAAGGATGATGGTGTAAGAGCTGAAATAAATGATATAGCCAATGAGACTAAAATAGTTCCACAATATCAAGAGCCATTGAATGCTATACCACCTCAAAAAAATGATAATTCACAACAAATAGGTGCCGAAAAAAAGGAGCCTGGATACAACGATTTAGTGAAAAAAGCACAGGATAATTTAGATCCAGAACATGATAAGAAAATCATGGAGTATATAATTAAAGAGACTCAAAAGAATTTCGAAAAGTCAGAAAAAGAACTTATAGACTTATTGAATAAGCAAAGTGAACTACTAGAAAAACAAAATGAAAAGAAATTGACAAAGAAAGAGAAAAAAGAGTTAGATGCACTAGAAAAAGAGTTGAAGAGAAAGGCGGATGAAGTAAGTAGATACAAAGAAGGTCTAGAGAATATGAACAACGGCTTAAAAGAATTTTTAGCTGATTTAGAGAAAAAGAAGGAACCTATTTATGATGAAGTAGCGCCTGATATAGAAGAGAGTCACTATGAAAAAGTTATGCCTGGGGCGGAAGAAAGCAACTATGAAAAAATCCCATCTGGAACAGAGGAAAAATTCACAGAGAAAGAGCAAAATAAAGTTGAAAAAGAGTACGCAGATGTAAATAATAAGACTCATTCTGATTCAACTAAGGAAAAAATTGAAGGACTAGTGAAAGAATCTGAAAAATCGATTGCTACAAAATTAGAGGATTTAAAAGCTGAAAAGGCAAAGAATGAAAATAATCCAGAAGCTTTAAAGGTAATAAAAGAAAAAGAGGAGATACTGACATCATTAGCTGAAATCAATAAAATTAAGGACGATATAAATATGTTAGGAAAACTATATGGTGATTCTAGAAATGACGTGAAAGAATATCGTGATTTAATGAATAAATTAGATGCCTTAACTATCGAAGTTTTCAAAGGAAAGAAAGAGGCAGTGGCTGAGAAAGAAAAAGTTTTGGCTCAGTTAAAAGAGATGAGAGAAAAGCTAGATAAAGATGTGATGGCTCAGATAACAGAGGTAGTTCTAAAAAAATCTGAAAAAGAAACAGAGGTACTAAATAAATTAGAGACACTTTTACAAAATGGAAATTTAAGTGAAAAAGATAGATTTGTCTATACAGAAGACTTAAAGAATATAAAGCTAGAACTACTTAAAGCGGAATCTTTTAAAACTGATGGCAACTCTGAAAATGAAATAGCACCGCCTTTACCACC
>NZ_CDRRQU010000060.1:0-11706 GCF_977044495.1 Cetobacterium sp.
ATCGCAAATCTTAATCCCGGCTCCATTGCGATTGGGTGAATTAACTCCACTGTCATCTCAATGTTGTCTCCTGGCATTACCATCTCTACTCCCTCAGGTAAGTTGATTGCTCCTGTTATATCTGTTGTTCTAAAGTAGAACTGTGGTCTGTATCCTGAGAAGAATGGTGTATGTCTTCCTCCCTCTTCCTTCGTTAATACATATACCTCTGATTTGAATCCTGTATGCGGTAATATTGATCCTGGCTTACATAATACTTGTCCTCTCTCAACATCCTCTTTCTTAATTCCTCTTAATAATGCTCCTATGTTATCTCCTGCTTGACCTTGATCTAACAGTTTTCTAAACATCTCTACTCCTGTACAAGTCGATTTAGCTGTATCTTTTATTCCTACTATCTCTACTTCTTCTCCAACTTTTACAATTCCTCTTTCTACTCTTCCTGTTACAACTGTTCCTCTTCCTGTGATTGTAAATACATCCTCTATTGGCATTAGGAATGGTTGGTCTACTGCTCTTGTTGGTGTTGGAATGTAAGAATCTACTGCATCCATTAGAGCTTTAATTTGGTTTACCCATTTCTCTTCTCCGTTCATTGCTCCTAGTGATGATCCCATTATTACTGGTAAATCGTCTCCTGGGAATCCGTACTCTGTTAATAACTCTCTTACTTCCATCTCTACTAACTCTAGTAACTCCTCGTCGTCTACCATGTCAGCTTTGTTTAAGTATACTACGATATATGGAACTCCAACCTGTCTTGATAATAGGATGTGCTCTCTTGTTTGTGGCATAGGTCCATCTGCTGCTGATACAACTAAGATAGCTCCGTCCATTTGTGCTGCTCCTGTGATCATGTTCTTTACGTAGTCCGCGTGACCTGGACAGTCAACGTGCGCGTAGTGTCTTTCTACTGTTTCGTACTCAATGTGAGCTGTATTGATTGTGATTCCTCTTTCTCTCTCTTCTGGTGCAGCGTCGATATTAGCGAAATCTACTTTTTTAGCTAGTCCCATATCTGATAATACTTTTGATATTGCTGCTGTTGTTGTTGTTTTTCCGTGGTCAACGTGTCCAATTGTTCCAATGTTAACGTGCGGTTTGCTTCTTTCAAATTTTTCTTTAGCCATTTGAAATTTCCTCCTGTTTTTCTTTGTTTTTTATAATTCTTGTTGTGACTCTATAGAGCCACAACATTATTAAACTTTATTCAAATTGAAGTTAAAGAGATAAAATACTATCTTCCTCTTTCCTCTTGGATAGCTTTTTGAACTGATGCAGGAACTTGTGCATACTCTTCAAATTCCATAGAGTAAGTCGCTCTTCCTTGAGATTTAGATCTTAAATCAGTTGCATATCCGAACATTTCTGATAGAGGTACTTTAGCGTTGATAATCTTCGCTCCATTTCTATCAGTCATTCCTCCAATCATTCCTCTTCTTGAGTTGATATCTCCTATGATATCTCCCATATACTCTTCTGGAGTTGTTACTTCCACTTTGAATATTGGCTCAAGGATAATTGGTTTTGCCTTTTGAGCAGCTTGCTTAAGTGCCATAGAACCAGCTATTTTGAACGCCATTTCTGACGAGTCAACCTCGTGATATGATCCATCATAAAGTGTAACTTTTAAATCAACCATAGGGTATCCAGCTACAACTCCACCTTCAAGAGCTTCTCTACATCCTTTTTCAACAGCAGGGATATATTCTCTAGGAATTGCTCCTCCTGTTATTTTGTTTACGAATTCAAACTCTTTACCTGGATTAGGCTCAAGAGTAATCTTAACGTGTCCGAATTGTCCTTTTCCTCCAGACTGCTTAGCATACTTAACTTCTTGATCTTGTTTCATAGTTATAGTTTCTCTGTAAGCAACCTGTGGTTTACCAACTGTTGACTCAACTTTGAATTCTCTTTTCATTCTATCAACAATGATTTCTAGGTGTAATTCTCCCATTCCAGAGATGATTACTTGTCCAGTTTCCTCATCAGTTTTAACTCTGAATGTAGGGTCCTCTTCAGCAAGCTTTGATAAAGCTAGTCCCATTTTCTCTTGGTCAGCTTTTGTCTTTGGTTCAACTGCAACTGAAATTACTGGCTCAGGGAACTCCATTTTCTCTAGAACGATTGGTGCATCCTCAGCACATAGAGTATCTCCAGTAGTTGTGTCTTTTAATCCAACTGCTGCTGCGATATCTCCACAGTAAACAACTTCGATTTCCTCTCTTTTGTTTGCATGCATCTGAAGAATTCTTCCCATTCTCTCTTTTTTACCTTTTGTTGAGTTTAATACGTAAGAACCTTTTGTAAGAACTCCAGAATAAACTCTGAAGAATGTTAATCTTCCAACAAATGGGTCAGTCATAACCTTAAATGCTAAAGCAGCAAATGGAGAGTTATCTGAAATCTCTCTAGTTATTTCTAACTCTTCGTTTTTAACATCTGTTCCTTTTATTAAACCTTTATCTGTTGGAGCTGGCATATATGCTATAATAGCATCAAGTAACGCTTGAACTCCTTTATTTTTAAACGCTGTTCCACAAGTAACTGGTACTATTGTGTTAGCTAATGTTGCAGCTCTTAAAGCCACGTTGATTTCAGCTTCAGATATCTCTTCTCCACCAAAGAATTTCTCCATTAATGCATCTGAAGTTTCCACTACTGATTCAATCATAAAGTTTCTAGCTTCTTCAGCAGCATCTACTAACTCAGCTCTGATATCTCTAACTTCAAAATTCTGTCCATTGTCAGAATCTTTTGGCCATACAATCTCTTTCATTGCTAATAAGTCGATAACTCCTTCAAAGTCATCTTCAGCACCGATTGGTAACTGAATAGGTACTGGGTTAGATCCTAACTTCTCTCTAATGTCGTTAACGCACATTTCGAAGTTAGCTCCAACTCTGTCCATTTTATTAAAGAAAGCTATTCTAGGTACACCATATTTATCTGCTTGTCTCCAAACTGTTTCAGACTGTGGTTGTACTCCGTCAACTGCTGAGAATACAGCAACTGCACCGTCAAGTACTCTTAGAGATCTCTCAACCTCAACTGTAAAGTCCACGTGTCCTGGTGTGTCTATTATATTTATCCTGTGATTTTTCCAGAAACATGTTGTAGCAGCAGAAGTAATTGTGATACCTCTTTCTTGCTCTTGCTCCATCCAGTCCATTGTAGCGGCACCTTCGTGAACCTCTCCAATTTTATGAGCTACTCCAGTATAGAATAATATTCTCTCTGTTGTAGTAGTCTTTCCTGCGTCGATGTGAGCCATGATACCAATGTTTCTAGTCATTTCTAAAGAAACGCTTCTAGCCATTTTGTTATCCTCCTAAATTTTAAATTACAAACGAAATTAGAACTTGTAGTGTGCAAAAGCTCTGTTAGCTTCAGCCATTTTATAAGTATCCTCTTTCTTCTTAATAGTAGCTCCCTCGTTATTTGCTGCTGCTATTAACTCAGCCGCTAACTTTTCAATCATTCCATACTCTTTTCTTTGTCTTGTATAAGTAGTTAACCATCTGATAGCAAGAGTTTGTTGTCTCTCAGGTCTTACTTCTACTGGAACTTGATAAGTAGCTCCTCCGATTCTTCTTGATCTTACTTCAATTTGTGGCTTAATGTTTTCTAAGGCTTGCTTAAATACATCATACCCCTCTTGACCAGTTTTTTCTTTTATTAAATCCATTGCAGAATAGAATATTCCTTCAATGATTGATTTTTTTCCATCTAACATGAAAGAGTTGATAACTTTAGTTACAACTTTATCAGAATATCTTGAATCAGGTAATACATCTCTTTTTACTGCTGCTCTTCTTCTTGACATTTACTGTCCACCTCCTTAATAATTATTATGCTTTCTTAGCTCCATATTTAGATCTTGATTGTTTTCTCTTAGCAACTCCAGCTGTATCTAAAGCTCCTCTGATAACTTTATATCTAACTCCTGGTAAATCTTTTGTTCTTCCTCCTCTTACTAGAACGATTGAGTGCTCCTGTAAGTTGTGTCCCTCTCCTGGGATGTATGAAGTTACTTCGATTCCGTTAGTTAATTTTACTCTGGCAACCTTTCTTAAAGCTGAGTTTGGTTTCTTAGGTGTAGTAGTATAAACTCTTACACACACTCCTCTTCTTTGTGGGTTTCCTTGTAATGCTGGTGATTTTTTACTCTCTTCTAGAGTTTGTCTTCCTTTTTTTACTAATTGACTTAAAGTAGGCATTTTACCCTCCTTCCTCTGAATTTTTTTATTTATTATTTTTAAATAATATTTAACTTAAGTATTATAATCGCTTTATTGCAAAAAGTCAAAGATAATTTTACCACAATTTTATTTTTTTACAACTGTTTTTTTAATTCCTCTAACTCTAGTGCTGTTTCATCCCAACTTTCCATAGCTTCCAAAATTCTTTCATCTCTCAAGTCAATCTCTTTTTGAATCTCCATCAGCTCATCTAAATTGTTATTTTTTCCAGCAATTTCATATCTCTTTTCTAAATTATTTTTTTCACTTTCTAATTTTTCAATCTCACTTTCTAGATTTTTATATTTTTTTTCTAAATTTGTTATTCTATTTCTATTCCTTTTTTGCTCTTCATAACTTAAACTCGCTGCTTCATCTTTTTGTTTTATATTTTCCTTTTGTGAGATATACATCTCATAATCACCTTTAAAAAGAGTCGCTCCCTCTTGAGTTACCTCATATATATTATCAACAACACTTTCTAAAAAATATCTATCGTGGGATACAACTATAATTGTCCCATCATAATCTTCTAAGGCTTCCTCCAATATCTCTCTAGAATAAATATCTAAGTGATTTGTAGGCTCATCCAGTATTAAAAAATTAGGTCTGGATAAGATTAATTTCATAAAAGCCACTCTAGCTTTTTCTCCTCCAGATAAAGACTTTATTTTTTTATTTACATCATCTGCTGAGAAAAGAAAACCTCCTGCTATAGTTCTAGCCTCTTCATCACTCATTGGAAAAGTATACAGTAACTCCTCAAGTATTGTATTTTCCATCTCTAACCCTTGATGATTTTGATCGTAGTAACCTATTTTCACTCTTTCGCCTATCTCGACTACCCCATTTTTAGCTTTTTCTAAGCCATTAACTATTTTTAAAATTGTTGATTTTCCGACTCCATTTTTTCCAATTATTCCAATTCTATTTCCCTTATAAACTGTTAGGTTTAAGTTACTAAAAAGTTTCTTTTTTCCATAGCTCATACTCAAATTCTTTAACTCCATAACTTTATCGACACTAGGAGTCTCAACTTCAAACTTAAGTTTAATTTTTCTTACACCTATGACTGGGTTGTCACTTTTTTCCATCCTATCTAAAAGTTTTTGTCTTCCTCTAGCCTGTTTTGATTTCTGTCCAGCTTTGTAACGCCTTACAAACTCCTCCATCTTTCTGATTCTATCTTGCTCTTTTTCAAAAGATTTTACTGCTCCCGATAAATATGCCTCTTTTTGAATAACATATTCAGAAAAATTTCCCTTATAGACTTTTAATCTCTTTCCCTCTATTTCGAACACTCTATTGACAATATTGTCTAAAAAATATCTGTCGTGAGATATAACAATAAACGCTTTAGAATACTCTTTCAAAAATTTCTCTAACCATTCTATTGCCACTAAATCTAAATGGTTAGTCGGTTCATCCAATATAAGTAATTCCGGTTCTTCCAATAAAATTTTTCCTAGAGCTACTCTTGACTGTTGTCCTCCAGAAAGGTCTTTTATTTGTACTCGCCATATTTCCTCTGGAATACTTAAGCCTATAAGTATTTGCTTTACTTTATATTCAATCGCATACCCTTCTTCTTGCTCATATCTACTACTTAAAATAGCTAACTCTTCCATGTGTTTATCAAAGTTTTCCAAATCGGTAGTAATTAGTATATTTAATATTTTTATTCTTTCATAGTCAGCTTTTAAATTAGAAAATACCCCCATCAATTCATCAAAAATTGTATTCTCTCTATTTAAGTTTATATTTTGAGAAAGATATCCTATTTTTAAGCCTCCCTTCTTAGAAATCGTCCCTCTTTCATTTGTTTCTGGATTAGGGTCTCCCTCTTCTAAATCCATCAACATTTTTATCAACGTTGATTTCCCAGCTCCGTTCACACCTATTATTCCAATTCTATCCTTTTCATCTATCGAAAATGTAATATCTTTTAGCAAAGACTCTCCTGAAAAGCCTTTATATAAATTATTCACACTCAGTAAAGCCATCATCATTCTCCTTTTTTATACATTCATATCTCCAATTATACCATAAGTTTAAAAAAGAGTGGAATTTATCTTTCCACTCTCTTATTATAGTATTCTAAACTCAAAACTGTGAGACAAGTTAAAACTACTAAAAGTCCCATAGGATAGAAATAACTGTATATAAAACTTAATTTAATACACATTGCTATTAAAATCGGTCCCAGTAATGCTACTATTGAAAATCCCAATGAATAATCCTGCAAAACGGGTGTTTCCAATTTTGGGTCACATATTCTTAAAAGTAATATACCTGTTATAAAAACACCAGTTGATGTTCCAAACATAGCTAAAGTTCTTTCCAATTGATAATCTTTAAAATATTTTTTAGCTAATTTATATATTACTATCCAACTTATTGAAAATCCTACCAGAGCAGTAACTACAATCGGAATTATATAACTCATAACACCTCTTAAAGGAATTGTTGCCACAGCCGCAACTATCGCAAACTCCGTTAAAGTACCTGTTATTTTCCCCTTCACCCTAGAATCAATACTCCAATTTAACTCCATCTTATTCATTGCTTTCCAAATAAAAAACATCACTATCATACCAAATGACCAAATAGTTAACTTAGATAATAATGGAATCTGGAATTTTTTAAATATATCTAATATCATTATAGAGAATCCTGAAGCAGCAAAAATAATTGCTAAATGATAAGCCAAGGTATCTACTGTTGTCGTTAGCATGGTCTCTTTTCCCAATATTGCTTGCTTTTCTCTATTTTTTATATAACCGCTTTTATACTCTGATAGCACCTCACTTGTTAAAGCATTTCCGAAATTTTTTTTAATTTGAAATATACCGAAAACAATCCCTGCAACTAACCCAACTGTTGCTAAAGTTACCGTCACTCCTTGAGCCAATTCCCAGTAACCACTCCCCACTTCTTTTAATGTGTTCGCCACCACTCCAGCAGTTCCATGACCACCTGCAAAAGCCGAGTTTAGTTCAGCACCAAAACTTTTATATAGTTTAATATTAAATACTCTATCAAAAATAAAATTAATAAAATACCCTATAAATAACTGAACAAACGTCACTAAAAATAATATTCCACCTGTATTCACTGTATTTTGAACAACTTTATTCTCCTTTCCAAGCTCCATTCCTAATGGGACAGATATCAAAATTGGTATTATTAAAACTCCAGGTATAGATCTTATATCATCTATCCAACTCTTAGGTATTATATCATAGTATCTCCCTAGGCAAGCAGGACCTAAAATCAAACCAATAATCCCTCCTATTATAGAAGCTGGAATAAACAGTTCTTGAAATATTTTAACTTTACTTTTTATAACTATTCCCAATATCAACAGTATACTCAAATATGCAGTTATATTTAAAAAGTTATTCATTTATAAACTCCCCTGATTTTCCCCCTGTTTTTTTACATAATTTTATATCGCTAATTATCATGCTCTTATCCATAGCCTTACACATATCGTAAATTGTTAAAAGCGTTGTAGATACTGCTGTTAAAGCTTCCATTTCAACTCCTGTTTTACCAAAAGTTTTAACAGTTACTCTAGCTTCAATAGCCAATTCTCCATCTAAAAAATTAAATTCAACTTCTACTCCAGTTAAAAATAGTGGATGACACATTGGAATTAAATCACTAGTTTTTTTAGCTGCCATAATTCCTGCTACTCTAGCTACTCCTAGAACGTCTCCTTTTTCAATAGTTCCCTCTTTAACCCTATTATAAGTTTCTAAATTCATTGTAATTTTTCCACTCGTTACCGCTACTCTCTTAGTTTCTTTTTTCTCTGTTACATCTACCATTATTGCTTTTCCATCTTTATCAAAGTGTGTCAGCATTTTTTACAAGCCTCCTATGAATTAATTCACCATTATTTTTTACTTTCAATATCTCTGCCACTATTTCAATGGCTATTTCATATGGACTTCCATCTGATAGTTTTAGTCCAATTGGTGAATATATTTTTTCTTCTGGAATTATTTCTCCACTTTCTACCAAACTTTTTCTTATCTCTATGATTTTTTTTCTACTTCCAATCATTCCAATGTATCTGCTTCGTTTTTTTAAAACACTTCTCAAAGCTTTTTCATCCGTTATATGTCCCTTTGTGACAATTACAAAGTAGGAGTTCTCATTTTCACTCAATCCCTCTATAAGATCTTGATAATTTCCTATCTCTACCTTTGGAAAAATATTTTTACTCTCTTCTCTGTCATCAAAAATAACTCTTTCAAAATCGGAACTTTCAAGTATCTCATATAGTTTTTGTCCTATGTGACCAGCTCCTATTATAACAACCCGATTTTTTGGATTTATTATTTTTATATATCCTTCCACACTTCCACCACAACTCATCCCTAACTCAGCTTCTTTTGATAGATCATAGTTAAAATTTTTATTTTTATTCTCTTCTAAACACGTTCTAGCATCATTGATAACCTTATGCTCCACTAGGCCTCCACCTATAGTTCCCACAAAATCCTCTTTCCAAACTCCCATTAAAGTTCCTTCTTTTCTAGGAGTTGAGCCATTTGATTTAGTCAATGTAACTAATGCTACTCTTTCTCCTGATTTAACAACCTGAAAAATTTTCTCCAAAATATTTAAGTCCATTTTTCTCCCCTCTCTTTACAATTTCACACAAAATAGCTTCAAGAACAGAACCACCTAAGGCTCTAGCTTTATCAGATATTGTAAAACAATTGTCGTATTGGTTTAATCTTGGATCTATATCAGCAATCTTTAAGCCTTTTTTTATATCGTAATCATCTCTAATTATTCCTCTTAATAAACCGTCTATACTAGCACTGACCACATTATTATCAATAGTTCCTATTGGTTCATCTTTTTTTACAATATCACCAATTTTTTTTAAAGATTTAAACTTTCCAGACACTTCAGCATAAATAACTCTTTCAGTTGTAAATCCAGCTATATCTCCAGGATTCCCAGTATTTTTTTCAGCTTCGCCAATTTTTATAACTCGTCCTAAATTATGCCCTCTCATTGTCTCTATCACAGTTCCTACATCTTCTCCTGCTATAAATCCTGGACCTAACCCAACTGTTATTGGTGCCATTTTTATTGTTGTTCCCAAATTTTTTTTAGCTATAATAGCATCTATTACGATATCGGGTTTTAATTTTTTTATCCACTCTCCCAAAGGATCAATTGCTATTGGTATCTCTTTGTTTAGCCAACACTCATTAATTTCATCAATTGTTTCTATTTTTTTAGCTATTACATCTTCAACTATCTGTTTTCCATTGAAATTGTATATACACTCTGAAAACGATACTGTTCTTCGAATAGCACTAGGTTTTTCAATTTCTAAAGCCAATATTTTAAAGCCACTTTTATATAAGCGATGGATAACTCCTGTTGCTAAATCTCCAGCTCCCCTAACTACAACCAACATAATCTAATCTCCCCTTATTTTTCAAGAAATTTATTTTTATACTCCCAATATGAACTTTCTAATCTTTTTGCAATCTCACCAAAAATTTTACACGTATTTTCTATAAAATATTCGTCTACAGTTATTCTTTTTCCAGTTCTTAAATTAAATATTTTAACTATCTCTTTCTCTATTGACTCCGGTATCTCTGTCATATAATCATGAAGATAGTCGTTTCTAATTTTTCTAACAATTCCAATAAAATTTCTCTCATTTTCATTTAAAGAAAATCTATTTTTCATTGTTTCCTCTAAAAATAAAATATAACTATTCAAATAGGACATATTTTTATTTTGAATCTCTTCTAAATCTAAATGCTTATCATAAGCGATATCTTTAGTTATATTTTTTAATAAAACTTCAAATACCATAAAAATATTTAACAAACTACTCATATGATGTATCTCTTTAAAAGCATTATTATTTATAAAGTAACATTTACTATATTTTGAAAACTCTTTTTCATTGTCTCTTGTAGACGTCAAAGATTCTCTAGAGACTTTTTGATACTCTTTTAAAAAAATACCATTTATACTATACATCCTGTATATTGTAGTCATTCTTATCTCAAACTCTTCAAAAAATTTTGCACTCTCATCATTCACTTCAAAATAGGGGTTAGGTTCACATGGAATCGTCTCTATTTGAATACAAATATTTTTTAAGTAATCTCCATTTTTCTCATCCTCATGTTCGCAACTTTTACATCCACAATTTTCTTTACTACATTCTAATTTTTTAGTGTTACTCTCTTCACTTTTTATATCCTCTTGTTTTTTCTTTTTTACAAAAAATTTTTTAAAAAATTCCATGATTCACCTCAATTTTCTAAAGACTTTTATACCAAATCCACGCTGTTTCAATTATTTTTTCAACATCTACATATTCAGGTTTCCATCCTAATACTTCTTTTGCTTTTTCACTAGATGCTACCACCGACGCTGGATCTCCCGCTCTTCTTTCAATAACTTCTGATTTTATATCTATATTTGTAACTTTTTTAGCCGCATTTAACATCTCTAAAACCGAAAATCCATTTCCATTACCTAAATTATAGACTCCACTGATATTTCTATCTAATATCGGTAATGCAGCGATATGAGCTCTTACTAAATCAACTACATGGATGTAATCTCTAATTCCAGTTCCATCTTTTGTTAAATAATCGTCTCCATAGATACTTAGCTTTTCTCTTTCTCCTTTTGCCACTTGCAATATTATTGGAATTAAAGCTGTTACACCCTCACCTTTTTGTCCTATATGATATTTTTCGTGAGCTCCTCCCACATTAAAATATCTAAATATAGAGTAATTTATACCATAGGCTTTTGCAGCATCTACTATAACTCTTTCTGCCATTAATTTACTCGCACCATATGGATTTATTGGATTTGTTGGATAATCTTCATATACCATTCCATCACACTTGACTTCACCATAAACCGCAGCTGTTGATGAAAAAATTATATTTTTTACGTTATACTTTTTCATAACTTCAACTATATTCATTACCCCATAAGTATTATTCAAATAGTATTTATTTGGATTTAAAACACTTTCACCAACCTTTATATAACCTGCAAAATTCATTACTGCATCTATTTCATTTTCTTTAAAGATATTCTCAAAAGAGGAGATGTCCCTTATATCACCTCGATAAAATTTTGCTCTTCTATCAACTAACTCTATATATCCATTTTCTAAATTATCTAAAACGATAACATTGTATCCTGAATCTAATAGCTCTACTACCGCATGACTTCCAATATATCCTGCACCACCAGTAACTAATATATTTTTCATATACCACCTCTTTATAATTTTATATATCTGTTAAATTATAACATAAATTTACAAAAAATAAAAAAAGATTGGCAACTTCCTATCCTCCCAGGGGGCTGCCCCCCAAGTACTTTCAGCGTTTATGGGCTTAACTTCCAGGTTCGAAATGTTACTGGGTGTACCTCCATAGCTATC
>NZ_CDRRQU010000061.1:0-11353 GCF_977044495.1 Cetobacterium sp.
AGTATGATTTTAAATTGCAGTTTCAACCAATTAATATACCAACTTTAGCAAAAAATAAGGAGGGTATTACAACTGGAACAAGCAATATAGGAGTTGCTCCTGTGGTTGAACTTAAAGGATATGTAGGGGATATTAATTTTGATGAAGCTTTGAAATTTAAGAATATAAAAATCGAAGAAATTGTTGATAAAGGTATTACAGTTAGCGGAGTTTTATCAAATGGTAGTTATGCGAGTATCGACTTTGGAGCGGAAGCATATGGAGATGACAATTTTCTGTATGGTAGCTCCTATGTGGGTAATATTTCTGGTAATACAAAAGATAAAAAAGTTAAACTATCATTTCCAATGATAAAAAAAGCAAAAGATTTAAAAAAAATTGTTTTTTATAGAACCCCTTCAAACACAAGAGAGGTAATAAAAGAAATTGATCTGAAAGAGTGATATATATAGACGTAAAGTCTATTTATATAAATAAAATCTAAATAATTTAAAGTAGGAGGAATGAAAACTATGAAAAAATGTTTATTGGGAGCTTTATTTGTATTAGGAGCGATGTCTTATGCTCAAGACAATAAAGTGATTGTGCCAGTTGCTGGAGGAAATGCGACTGCAAACCTAGGAATTGAGGTTACAGGAAAGGTATTTGACCCAGCAGATTTATCTTTAGTTGTTGATATAAAATCAGCAGCGTCAGCTAACGGAACAGGATTTGCGTTTACAATGCCAAACATGTTTGCGAAAAAGGCCGATGTAAAAACAGCTCAAGGTGATTTTGATATTTATGTTGAAAAGGCAGGTGCAAAGCAAAAAATTGATAGTGATTTATCAATAAAATTGGTTCAAGGTGGGGTAGAAAATGATACAGCAACGACAGCAGCACCAACAGGAACAGCTACGGGAGTTACTTTAAATTATTCATTAATTGGTGGAAATGGAGCAGGAACAGCTAATAAGACAGTTCATAATGGAGGAGTGGTTGTAAAGGCTACGACTACAGACAAAACAGCAGCAGGAACATACTCAGATACATCGGTACAGTTGAGAGTAGCTCTTACTGGACAAGCAACAGGAGCTTAATAATTTAACTAAGGCTTGGAATACAATGTTGTATTCCAAGTTCTTTAAGTGTTAAAGAGTGCAAACTTTTAAGCATTTGAGGAATTTGGAATAATAGGGAGGGAGAATTTAGTTATGAAATACAGATTTATGCTAGCTCTGCTAATTTTAAGTTCTATACGAACATATTCTGAAGATTTTACCATTGAAGAACTTTTAAACTTAAAAAATCAAGGGTTGATATCAGAAGAAGAATTTAAAGTTTTAAAATCTGAATTAAATAATGAAGTTTCATCAGTAGAAAATCTGTATGACTTAAATATTAATTCAAAACTTGTTTCAAGAACATACAAGGTTTATGAAAAAAATAAAAAATATTTTTTTCCCTTAAAGGAGTTTTTTAAATACATCAATTTTAAAAATTATACCGAGAAGAACAATGAACTTACACTGTATTTAGGATCAGCTCTAAAAGAGGTAAAAATAAACTTAAAAGAAAATGAATATGTATTTAGAGATAATGATGAAATCTATATACAATCTGAGAAGTTTTCAGAAATATTTTTAAATACTTTAAATATAAATTCTGATGAATTATCAATACGAATGTATCTATCTTTTGATACTCCAAGTGAAATAAATCAACTTTTGGATATATCAAAAGATAAACTTTTTAGAAAAAGTACCGAACAGGATATCATATATAGTTCAAAAAGAAAGTTGTTTGATTTAGGGTATGCCAGAATTCAGTTAGGACAAAATTTTGATAAAGCACCCGGAGAAAAAAAATATAAGGACTCTTGGGATGGAAATCTAGGATATCAAGGTGGTTTACTGTACGGAGAAATCAAAGCGGACTATGATTTAAAAGAGAAAAAACTGAATACAGTTCGTTTAGAATATCCTGACATTTGGAAAGGTCATAATTTAGATATTGAGAATAGAAGAAGTGGAAACAATAGAGAGTGGGGATTACTCTTCTATAAAAATAAAGGATATTATGAGACTACAGGAGGACAGGTTGCAATTAGAGAAAGTGTGCCTCTAGGAAGTAGGGTAGAGTTACTATATATGGGAACTCCTATCGATATAAAAGATGATGATAACGGTGTCGTTGTATTTAGTAATAATCCACTGATAAGAACTGATAGAACTTATGTTTTAAAAGTATATGAACCAGATGGAAGAATATATGAAAAAGAGATAAAAACAGTTCAAGACTATAATTTACAACAAAAGAATGAGTTTGAATACAAGTTGGCTTTAAACGAAAATAGTCAATACGATAAATATAAAACTGATTTAGACGTATTCTATGGAGTTACTAATAATTTTACTGTGGGATTTGGATACTCTAGAGATATAGAAGATATTCAATCAGGAAGAGATTACACAGGAAATATAAAATCCAAAGTAAGATATCTAAATAATGCAAGATTAGATTTAGTATATGGTGGAACATATAATGCGTTATCGTATATCTTTAAACTTTCGGGAACGAAAACTTTGGATAACTATAGTTTATACAAAGAGATTAATAGTGAGAAAAAGTATATCGATTTAGAAAAAAGATATTCATATAAGTACTTAAATCAATTTAATTATCTGAAGTGGAAATTGATATATGAACATGAAGAGTTTGGGGAGTTTTATGAACAAAAAAATAGAGATAAGATTGATTTAAAATACGGTATCTTAAGCAATGTAGATGTGGGGTATAAATATGAACTGAAAAAATATAGATATAAAACTGATGAGAAATCAGAGCAGATTACTATAGACAGTGATTATACATGGAATAAATTTTTATTCAGCGCTGGAACATCACTTGATATAAATAATAGTAAAAATAACGAATATCGCGCAAGTGTTTACTATAGCGGTTGGGAGAGATTGACAGGAAGGTTAGAAAATATATGGACTAAAAATGGTGAGGAGTATGAATCAAAAATTAGCCTATATAACAATAACTTGGGAGGATTTGTTGATTTTTCAACAGAATTGTCTTATTCAAAACGAGATAAAGAAAAAGTTAGCTTTAAATTTTCTGTAAAACTTGATAACTGGTTAAAAATAGATACAAACTTAAGCAATAATGGTGCTAGAAGCCATCGAATTGGAATTGATAAAGTAATAGATTTAAAAAATCCTACTCTTAATTTAAATACTATGGACAATTCAAGAGTAAGAGTAATTACTTTCATAGATAGTAATAACAATGATATTTATGATATAGGAGAGGAGATTGTTCCTGGGGTTGAAGTTAATATAGGGGATAAAGTTGTTGTCACTAATGAAGTGGGAGAAGGAATGTTTTACGGTATAGGAAACGGAATTCTTTATGATATGAAAGTAACTATAAAAAAACCTTCATATACTCTCGGAAACAACAAAATAAAGGTAAGAAGTAATTTCTCATCTACTGTTGATGCATATATTCCAATAAAACCAATGTTAACTTTAAGTGGAAATGTAGAATTAGATAAAAGCTTGAATCTAAAAGGTAATGAAAAAGTTGAGTTCTATAATGACCTCATAATAGAACTAAAAGATTTAAACGGCAATGTTGTTGAAACTGCAGCGCCAGATAATGAAGGGTTATTTGATATAAGCGGTCTTTTCCCAAAAGAGTACTATATAGAAGTTACATATATTGGTACTAAATATGATTTAAAAACAATCAGGGAAGAGATTGAGTTACATTATTCTAAAGATAACTCTATAAATACTGTTTTATTAAAAATAAGTAACGATAATATAGCTATAAATACTTCAGAACATAAAAAAAATATGGCTAGATTAAGGAGATAAATTCTATGAAAAATTTAAAGGTATTGATTATTTTAGTTTCTTTAATCTTCTTTAAAAGTGGATTTTCAAGCGAGGGGAATGGGGAATTTATTCCACCAATACCATTACCTCCAGAAATAGTAAATCCTGAAAATCCCAATGATGATTTTGCAATTCCAGAGATAAAGAAATCGGGAACAGATATAGACGGTGAAGATTTAAGATATTTAGAAAAAACGTATACTGTTATGATGGAAGCTAAGGTAGATGTATTTATTCCTTTGGAAGTAATATCTGATATTAATATAGAAGCAACAGTTATTGGAAATCAAATAAAAGAGATTCCTTTTGAAGTGGAATTAAATAGAACCCCTGAAAAAAAAGATTACTACTCTATAAAATATAGTGAAAGTATCATTGATATAGATGGAGACGGAAACCCAGACACATATATACATTCACCTAAATATATCAATGAAAAAATTTCAAAAGATAACTATGTAAAAATATATGGTGAAAAAATTTCAAAAGAGGGAAAACATAATAAAACAATCTATGTAACAGTTGAAGTAGGGGAATAAAAGAAGTAAAGGAAAGAAAAGGTTTCCCTTTTTCTTTCCTTTTTATTTATAAGGAGGAAATAGATGAAAAATATATTTTTAATACTGATGTTGTTAACTTATTTTAAAAGCTACAGCGAAATAACTTTAAAAATTCATGAACCTATTAGATTTGATAATGTTAATACGAAAGCTGCTGGTGATGTAGTTGTTGGAACAGGAACGATTGAAGTTACAACTGATAATCTGGAAGTTGATGGAAATAAGAAATTTATATTCAAATTCCCTAAAAAAGGACTCATGACAAATAAAAAAAGATGGGTTCAAATAGATAAATATATGATGGAAGATTCAGATAAGACTTTTAGAATGACCAGAGAACGAAAGTTAGTGAAAATATTTGCGATAATTGAACGAAGAAAATTAAATGATCAAATGATAAGCGCTGAAGATTTAGAGGGAGAATATATCGGATATGTTCCTATTATAGTTGAACAGTATGGACAGCCTATGAAAATAAAAGAGAATAAGGAGAATAAAGGTGAAAAGGACTTATAAAAATGTTTTATTGATTATGTTATTTACGGCAACTTTAGTTTATGCTGAAAATTCCAATAAACTTAAAGCAGAAATAAAGCAAAAAGAAAATAATTTAATTATAAAAATATCAAAAGATAACGAGGTTGTCGATAAAATTAAAATACCTAGAGATAATGAAATTATATATAAAATTAAACCAGGTGATACTCTGTCAGCCATTGCACTACGATATGGAAAATCTATAAAAAAGTTGGCTAAAGATAACAACATTAAAAATATAGATTTAATTATAAGTGGAAAAACTTTAATAATAAAGTAGGTGGTTTTGATGAAGATATTGATGCTAGTATTCATAATTTTTTCAAACATAAGTTACTCATATATAAATATCTATCCTACAAAATTTGAAAAGGATATAACAAATGGAGCTAACGAAAGCTTTAAACTATATAATAGATCTGGAAAAATAATTAAATATCGAGTTTATTTTGAAAAAGGTGAAAAAAATGATATGAGTCAATGGGGTGAAATATATCCAAATAGTATCACACTAAACCCTTTAGAGGAAAAAGAGATACGTGTTTCAATTAGACCACCTAAATTTACTTCTAAGGGAGTATACAAAGCAAAAATGATAGTGAAAGAGGTAGGAGTTCCCAAAAAAGAGAGGGATAAAAAGGTTAATTTCTTTACTCTTTTCAAGTTAAATATGACTGGTTATATTGGAGAAAATTATGAGAAGAAGAAGAAAAAATAAAAAAAATAAACTTAGAAAAATTCTATTGATTGTATTGTTTATTTTTGTTGCAATTAATCTATTTCTTAATAAAAAAATAGCTGAAAAAATAAATAAGATAAAAAATGAATACTCAAAAACAGATGTCGCAAATATATATGTACAAGAAGATAAAAAGTTTAACTTAGTAATCGTTAATGATAATGAATATATAAAAGAGATTAAAGGACTAGATGATATAGGAGAAATAAAAAAAGATAAACCTATTTTGATTGTGAGAAATGGAAAATATGGGTATATAGATTCCAATGGTGATATCTTGATTCCAATGGAGTATGATGCTCTTGGAACTTTTATCGATGGAAAAGTACTTGCTAAAAAAGATACTAAAATAGGTGTCTTAAATGAGAAGGGAGAGGAAGTACTACCTTTACAGTATGATGAGATTTATATGGGTGAAAATAATACATTTATTATGAAGGAAGGCAGTATCTATTCCTCTTGTGATTTAAAAACTAAAACTACTTTGAATATTGATGAAGTTTACAAAGTAAATGAAAACATACTTATTTTTTCCAATGAAAATAAATTTGGAATTATGAATTACAAAGGTGAAATAATAATACCTAATACCTTTGATGAAATCTCAACCTTTATAGATAAAATATTTATCGGATACAAAGAACAAAAATATAGTCTATACAATTTGAAAAATGAAAAAATATCAGGCGATTATGATTTTATAGAACAAATTGGAAATAATGAGTATAAAGGTGGAAATAATGAAATAGGAAATTATGCTTTCTTAAGCGCACATATATCTACCGAAGATAAATATGAAAATATTAGAAAATATGACGAATCTATTTATATAGGTGAACTAAAAAATGATACGTCAGATGTTATTGAAGTGAAATCAAAGTCTATAAGAAATCTCAAAAATGATGATGTAGAAAAGTATATCAAAAAAATTAAAGGAGAGAAAAGCAATGAGTAAGAGACATAGAAAGATAAGTTTGATTTTAATAGGATTTTTGCTGACTTTATTAACTATTTTAAGTTTTGCAGAGCCTCCAGAAGCTCCTAATCAATTGATAACTGAAAATCCATACAAAGAAGTAAAAACGGTAGAAGCTAATAAAAATAGAGAGCATGCTGAAATGAACATATCTGTTGATAAATTAAATCTTAAAAACTTGGATGGGTACAAAATAAGTGATACAGAGTATTATATAGAGTTGCCAGCAGAAGAAAATCTAAAAGAAAATGAAACATACTACGTATCTAAAAGTATTGAGGATCTTCCAGATATATATAGTGTAAATGGAAAGAAAACGATTACTAATTTGAATAGATTTAAAGATTACTCTATAGAAACTGCAGATTTTAGTTATGGCTTTACAGACAATTTTATTTTGATAGATAGAGCTCCAATAGGTACAAAAAGTTTTATAGTATCTAAATTGGATAAATCTTCTGGAGATATAAAAAAAGTATATGAAGTAAATAAGTTTAAAGCTGTTAATATATCTGAATTACAGGGAGAAACTGTAAATGGGAACTCTCAAATAGCTTTCAAATTAACAGATGAAATGATGAATATTTTCTCAGAAAATCAAAAAGAAATAAAAGTTGTAAAGACGTTGAAAGGCATTTTAAATAGAGGAAACAGAGTTAAAAGAAGTTTGGATAAAAATATTTTAAGCTATGAGCTTAAAATGGAAAACAAAGAGTTAGTTGTTGATACTAGCGACAGTATTGAAGAGTTGAAAATAGTGGTTTTAAATAATGGAAGAATAGAAAAAATCTACAGAGGTGAAAAAGTAGAAAAAGCAAATACTAAAACTGTTTTGCCAACAGAAAATTTTAATATACCTGAAGATAGTTACGGGACTAGAAGAATGTATATAAATGAAGAGTTTAATCAATTTGGAAGTGATGCGCGTGTAAAGGCAGTAACTTTTGATGGAGAAAGACATATAAAAAAACTATTTCCAAGAGAGCATTATGCAAAAGGAAATATCGTATTTTTGACCAATGAAGATCCAGCAGATTATGATAGAGGAAAGCCTTATATAAGGGTAATTCGTGTTGGTGGATATGTTCCGAAGATAACAAAATATCAAGTGACGGTAGAATTACAAAAAAATGGAAATACTATAGAAAAAACATTTATAATAACGGAATATCCTCAAAAAAATATTTTGGAAAAACCATTAGAGGATTATACTATTGGACAAAATTTAATAACGGAAGAGAACGTATATTATGTAAATACTTTAAATTTAGAAGAGTTTATTGAAAACAAGAAAGCTTCCTGGAGAGCTTACTTAGGATTACAAACACAGCCCCCAACTGATGGTTGGTATAGAAAGTTGAATTTGTTTAAAAGGGAGAATAAAAATATTAAAGAATCTAACTTATATGGGGAGCTTAAAACTATTGGTTATAAAGGAGTAGGAATTGGTGGGTATGCAGGTACTACTAAAGTTATCGGTGAAACAACAGGAACTTATAAAATTTTCTTTTCTAGAAAATCAATAGGAAAAATAAAAGTTGAATTAGATAGTAGAATTGTAAATATTGCTAAAAAAAATTCTGATCTTTCTAATTTAGTGGGAGGAACTCATTTAACAAATAATTTATCTAACTGGTTAAATGATGGATTAAATTACTCAGAAATGACTAGAGTAACAAATAATTTAAATCCTCCTGTTGGGATCTCCTCCTATATAACATATGTTGGAAGAACTATTTTGTCACAAGAAAATAGAAAACAAATATTTTCGAATCGAAACGATAATAATAAAGGTTTAGCATTGCCAGTAGGAAGTGTATCTGGAAATAATATGCTGGAAGGGTTTAGTGTTAATTTGACTGATTTTAATAATAGGGAGCAAGAAAATGCTATCTTTACATATAAAGGGAGTGATAACAAAAATTACAGTGGTGAAATTGAAATTTCAATAGGTAATCAGAGAGAACTTTTGGGTAGTGGATTGGTTGATTTAACAAATATTTCAAAAAATCAAGTTCATATTTTTCCTAAAATTGGAAATGGTAGTGTTGTTTCTGATAATGGTCTAATACTGGAAAACATAACTGGAGATTTGCCAAATACTACTAGTTTGAATAGTAAAAGTATTTTAAATAATATCTCTTTCAAAGTCCAATCCTCAACAGTGAATTTTGAAAAAATTGAAGGAAATTCAAAAGGAATATACCCACAAGAAGTTATTTTAGATGATAATAGATTACCATTTAGAATTGGTTTAACTAGCGACGGAGCGTTAAAAATTGAAAAATTAAAAGATGAAGACTATAGTTATACTATTGAAATGAATTATAGATATAATGAAGCTACTTTGGGCGTGTTTAAAGTAACTGTAAATGGAAAAATAACAGTAAGAAAAGGAGAAGTAGATATAAAACTAAGTAATCCTGTGGTAGGGTCATTTTATTCTTCTTTAGGTAGACTTAGGGTTCATTCTAATTCATCTGTGTCAACTTTTCCGTTAATGGAATATTTGAGTAAGAGTGATGAAGCTATAACATCAGAGGTGAAAAATGGACAATATAAATTGGGAAAAATCAGTGGTAAATATATACCAGTAGTTCCCGATAACTTTGGAGGTAACAAGTTAGAAGTAATATTCAATAATGGGCTTGGAGAGGTCAGTCAAACTGAAGAGTTAAAAATAGATCAAAATGGAAACTTTAATGGAACAGCTGGAATACTTAATTATGATAATAATGGAGTAACAATGGGGGTTCGATACCAAAATCCAACAAAAAGCAAGTATGGAACGGATATTTATTTAGATCGTTGGGACTTAGAGGCAAAAAATGTTATACTGCAAATGAAACATCCACTTATGGAAAATAAGTTTAATATATCAATTCCAGAATTTAATGGTGAGGCATATTACAATAAAAATATACTTCAAGTTGCTCCAACAGAAATTAATTATCCTACAAAAACTTTGCAAGGGAAATTTATAAGAGAGCATTCAGGACAAATGGGAATTAAATTCAATGTAGGAACCAAAGATTATGACTTAAGAATTCTTGAGAAAGATAATGGAAATATCAATCTAAAAATAAAAATTCCAAAACAGATAACTCTAAAGGTTATGGATGGTTTAGGAGTAGAAAAGCAAATTCAGTTTTATACAGAAATTTTTACTCTAAATGCAGGAGTTAAAGTAGAGGATACAAATTATTATTATATTTATGCTCCAAATAATGGAGAAAATGCTAATAGTGAAATAAATGCAACAATAGTATTAAAAACACTGTTTAAAGGAGTCAATGTATCTTGGAATTATATAAAAGGAGAGAATTTGAACTTAGTGTCAATAGGAGCTAAATCAAGAACTGGTGTAGAAAAATATTCTACAATAATAAATAGTGTAGATTTGAAGATGGAGTTAGCAAATTTTAATGAAACAATTGATGTTTCAAATACTCCGATATTACAGAAGGTTTATTCAACAAATGGATATTATGGACTGATTCAATATGAAAATAAATTGATTTTAAAAGACGGAAATAAAAAGCTTTTTGAAACAACGTTTGAAGAGTTAACTAAAACAAAGCAGGAGATTTCAGAAGCGGGAGTGAATATAAAATATAATTATGGTTCAGTTCAAGATGTTAATAAAAATCAGTTTGAATTCGAAAAAATAAAAGGTGTGAACTACAATAAAACTTTAAGATTAGAAATTTATACATCAGGTGGACAACTGCTATATTATATAAACTTCAATATAATAAACAAGGCAGGATTTGAAATATTACCGGGTAAAGGAGTATTAGATTTTGGAGATTTCTTTCCAGGAGATATAAAAAAATCAGAAAGTTTAATCGAATTCAAAAATCCTAATGATGCTAAAATAGATGTAAGTTTAAATCCAACGAATACCGAAAAAATGTTTAAGGTAGGAGTGAATATAACTCCTGATACGACAATTCCATTGAGTAATGTACAAATTAAGGACTTGAAAACAGAATCTAACCATACAAATAGTTTTAGAATTTCAGGTGAGGCTAAAACAACACCAAAAACAGAGATAGGGGAGTATAAAGGTGAGTTAGAGGTTATTATTACAGTAATTCCTTAAATTTTTTATAGTGGGAGGTGAGAATGGTAGTGAGCAAAACTATATATTTAATGTTGTTATTGTCCACATTATCTTTTGCTTTTAAAATAGACGAATTAGAATTTGGAAAAGTAGTGGAACAAAATAATAAGATGGAAAAAATTTTTAATTTAACAAATAATAGTATAGAAGATAAGATTTACAGAATATCAATAGAAGGGGATAAAAATATAAAAGTAACACCAGCGTTGCTAAATTTATCTCCTCAACAAAATAAAGAGTTTAAAGTGGAGGTGACCGCAAAGAATTCCAAGGGTAATCATGATTACTTCTTGGTGATAAAAGAAGTAAGAAAAAAACAATTAAAAAAAGGGGTTGCATTGAATAAGGTGGTGAAAATAAAACAATCCTACAAGATTAAGTAAAAAAGTGATATGAATTTAATTTGGGGGAGTATAAATAATTTTGTGTAAATAATAATTGCAGACCTTCTAGATTAATGATGTAATATCATTAAAATCTAGGAGGTTTTTTTATGGCAAGAAAAAGAATTGTTTCTGAATCTAG
>NZ_CDRRQU010000062.1:0-11169 GCF_977044495.1 Cetobacterium sp.
GCACTAAATACAAGTCCCAATGTATTTATACCTATTACAATTCCAAAGTTTTGTCTTACAACTTTCATTGTATTTTTTGATAAACTCATTATGGCAGGAAGTGCCATAGGGTCATCGCTTTGAATAGTAATATCAGAAGTTTCTATGGCAGCATCTGTACATCCACATCCAAGGGATATGCCAACATCTGCATAAGCTAAAGCTGGAGCGTCATTTATTCCATCTCCCATGTAACCGACAGTGTTTCCCATCTCTTTTAAAAGTCGAACAACTCTAGCTTTATCCAGTGGTGAAAGTTTACAAAAGATAGTGGTATCTTTTAAAAGTTTTTTTAATTCCAAGTCGTCAATAGATTCCATAAAAGTGCCATCTATTGAATTGCTAACCTCTATTCCTATATCTTTACATATTTTTTTAGTAACAAGTTCATTGTCTCCGGTTAAAATTTTTACCTCTACACCATATTGATGTAAAGATTTTAAAGTATCGCCAACCCCATTTTTGGGAGGATCTAAAAATCCTAGTATTCCAACAAATGTCAAAGAATTTTCATCTTTATTACTATAATTAATCTCTCTATTTTGGGAAAGAGTTTTCTTTCCAATTCCAATAACTCTCATACCATCTTGATTCAAACTTGAAACCAAACTTTTAATTTTTTCTTCGATTTCATCTTTAATTTCAAAGTTTTGCCCATCTATTTCAACAAAACTAGATATATATAACATCTCTTCAATAGCACCTTTAGTAATCATAGTTCTATTTCCATCACAATTTTCTACTATGACAGACATCCGTCTACGTTCAAAATCAAAGGGAAGTTCATCTATTTTTTTGTACTCATTTTTAATTGAATAATTTTCCTCTTCAAATTCTAAAATTGCTCTATCCATAAGATTTTTGAGTCCAGTTTGAAAAAAACTATTTAAATAGGCTAAATACAAAACATCTTGGTCGTCATCACCTTTAAAATTGAGATATTTCACAACCGTAACTTTATCTTGTGTCAGAGTTCCCGTTTTATCTGTGCAAAGAATATTCATAGCACCAAAATTATGAATGGAATCAAGTTTTTTTACAATAGTCTTTTTCTTAGAGAGTTCAATGGCACCTTTAGTCAGGTTACCTGTTACAATCATAGGTAACATTTCTGGAGTTAAGCCAATAGCGACAGATAAACTAAATAATAAAGATTCAAACCAAGCATCTTTTAAAAAGCCATTTATTAAAAATACAATTGGAACCATAAAAAACATAAATTTAATAAGAAGCTTTGAAACGTCATCAATTCCTTTTTCAAAACTAGTTTCGGATTTCGTATCCTGTAAACTCTCGCTAATTGTGTTTAAGAATGTATGTTTTCCAGTATTAAGTACAACACCCACAGCAGCTCCACTTAGAACATTAGTTCCCATTAAGACTATATTAGATAAATCAGAGATAGATTCTGTTTTAAAAACTAAATTAGGATATTTTTCAACAGGGTTTGATTCTCCAGTTAAAACAGATTGACTGATAAAAAGATCTTTACTACTTAGGATTCGAATGTCTCCGGGAATAATATCTCCAGCAGTCAGTTTAACTATATCTCCCGGAACTAAATTTTTTATATCAATCTCTAAAGGAAGATTATCTCTAATAACTGTAACCCTAGTTATAATGAGATTTTTTAGTTTCTCAGCAGTCTTACTAGAACGGTATTCTTGAATAAATTTAATAATACTACTAATTAAAATCATAGTTATAATTAAAATTATAGATATCCAAGAGCGTTCGCTTTCTTTTGCAAAGATAACATCTGTAAAAAGAGAAACAAGAGCTAAAGTCCCTAAAATAAAGTTAAAGGGATTCAGAAAAGCTAGAAATAATTGAGTATACCATGGCTTTACTTTCTCTCTTGAAATTTCATTCAAACCGAATTCTTTTAGTCGATAATCAGCTTCTTCATTTTGAATTCCCTCTGAAGAAGTTTTTAAACTAATAAAAATGGTATTTATGTCTGCTTCCGAGAATAATTTTAATGTTCCTTTTATGTTGTTGTCGTTATTATCAAAGTTTTCATACAAATGAATCACTCCTCCTATCATTAAAAATATGTTATCTAGTATCTACAAAAAAAAAGAATAACTCCTTTAAAAATAAAAAATATAAGTTTTAAGTAAAATATAAAAGGTTTTTTAGAAAAAAATTGTATATTATAGACATAGTTGGGAATAAAAGGAGAGTGTTTTACTATGGAAAATAAAAAGAAATTAGAAGAACTAAAAAATGAAGCAAAAGAAAGTTTGAAAAAAGATGAACCAGCCAAAAAAGAGGAAGTGGAAGATTTTTGGGATAGATTTAAAAAATTGGAAAAATCTTGTAAAGAAGGGTTTGATATTTTGATTAGAGCAGAACTGCTGGATGTAAAAATGTTGCTATTTGAAATTGAAGAAAGGCATAAGGAAAAAGAGAAACATGATAAGGGAGAGGAAGATAAAAAGTAAAATAAGATTTAAAAAAGACCAGATTTCTTGATAGGAAACTTGGTCTTTTTTTAGAATTACTTTTGTAAAATATTTAATACTTCTCTAGCCACGGCTGCACCAGATGCGGGATTCTGTCCAGTAACTAACCTTCCGTCACTAACGACATATTCTCCCCAATTAGCAGTTTTACTATACTTGGCACCTCTTTTAACCAATTCATCCTCCGTTAAATACGGAAGAAGTTTATCAACTTGTGATTCTTTTTCTTCACTATCAGAGAAGCCAGTGACTCTTTTGTTTTTTATTAAATATTCACCAGTATTATCTTTTATATTTAATAACCCGACTACACCGTGACAAACAGCTGAAACTACTCCGCCATTATTCCAAATGCCAATAGCTATTTCTTGTAATTTTTTATTGTTTGGAAAATCCCAGATAACTCCATGACCGCCAGTGTAATAGATAGCACAATATTCTTCAAAATTTATAGCCTTAGCAGGAACTGTAATCCCAAGGTGGTTTAAAAAGTCCTCATTAGTATAGAATGACCAATCTATTTCGGACATTGCATTAGCTTCAATACTGTGAGGATCAATAGGAACGTATCCACCTAGAGGACTAGTATAAGTTACTTCAAAACCATTAGTTTTCATAACTTCAACAAAGTGAACAGCCTCACTCAACCACAAACCAGTTGCTCGATTAAAATTTGGATATTTTGAAACATTTGTGAGAACCACTAAAATTTTTTTCTTCATAGAAACCTCCAAAACAATATATAGAAAATAAAATCAACTCAAATTAATTCTACAAATTTGATAAAGATATTCCTACTTTTTATTTATACTCTCCACATAAAGTCCTATAATCATTAAATAGAAAAATTAAAAATAAAACCTATAAAAATAAAGGAATCTAAAAAATAAAATTGAATATAGCTACAACCTAATATATATTAATGGAGGTAATAATTATAAAAACGAACTTAAATTCTAAAAACAAAACTAATCGTACAAAAATTTATTTTAATAAGAATAAATCTAATAATTTTTCAATCGATTATCTTATATATATCATTTTTTTGTTTCTAATAGTCGCTTGCTTTTTCTATGGATAATTTCTAAAAAAATTTATAACTAGATTTTTTATTTTGGGATTAACTTTTGATTTCTTTCGGATAATTTGTGATTATTCTGGTTACACCCATATTTTTTAATATCTTGGCATCCTCTGAAGAATTGACAGTCCAAACATTAATATCAATATTTTTAGAAATTAAATAATCCACATCTTTTTGATTAAGAAAGCTTCGGCTAGGGTGGTAAGCACTTATATCAAAACCTAAATTCTCAATATATTTGTCCAAATGAACAAGTGCACTTTCAACAAGAATTCCAACTTTAATTTAACTATCTAACTTTTTTAAATTTTTTAGTAGATTATGACTAAAGGATGAAACAATAATATTTTTATCAGGATATTGTTTAATTATTTCTAAGACTTTATTTTCTGTATGTCTCTCTTCAGAATACTCCTCTTTTAATTCAATATTGATGAGTTTATCATTTGGGATAATATCTAAAACTTCTTTTAGAGTTGGAATTTTTTCGCCTTTAAATTTATCACTAAACCAACTTCCTACATCTAGTTTTTTTAGCTCTACCAAAGTATGCTCTCTTAAATGACCATATCCATTACTAGTTCTTTCCAAAGTCCAATCATGAAACACAACTATTTTTCCATCTTTTGTTTGTTGAACATCAAATTCAAATCCATCACATCCATCCATTAAAACTTTTTTGAATGCAGCAATTGTATTTTCGGGTGCTGTCCCAGATGCACCTCTATGTGCTAATATTTCCATATATCCTCCTAAAAATTTTTATCTTTACTAATATTAATAAAAGTATCGTAATACGCTACCTGACCACCTATATCAGAGGAGATATTGTCTGTTAAAAAGTTTGGATTACCCTGTTTTTCACTCCATTGCATAAATATATAGGCTTCATCTTTTTTTAGATTAGAATCTATCTTTATTTGAGATGTAATACTTCCATTTTTAGAAGAAACATTAACTATTTCTCCCTCCATAAAATTTTCACTATTTTCCTTTGATATGTATATTTTTGATATGTCGTTTATATCTCCAATATGCTGATTAAATAGGGAATCTTTGCAATGTGGAGTTACAAGTCTTATTGGATATTCAATACTTCCTTTTGTTGTTCGCATAAAAATGGGCATGGCTTCAAATCCATTTTTTAAAGCTAATTCACTATAAATTTCTATTTTTCCTGATGGTGTTTTAAATTTTTTATCCTTCCAAGCTATAAATCCTTTTTCAATATTTAAGTCCTGCTCTTTCAGTTTTTCAACAGTCGTATTTAAAGGTGCTAAAACTTTATTCAAATATTCCATTTTTGAAACTTGAGGATACTCTCTTAAATTCAAAACTTTAGCCAATTCTTTAAAAAATTCAAATTCATCCATTCTATAATCTAAAGGATCAACAACCTTTTCATTATACATTAACGACGGCATTAGCATAGAAGAATAAATAATATCTTCACTCTCAAGGGTATTTGTCACCGGTATTACAAGATCACTATTTTTTGCAGTATCGGTCAAAAACATATCAAAGCATACTTTAAAAGGAATTGACTTATAAGATTCTAGAGTTTTATTTAAATCAGGAAGTTGATTTAATAGATTAGCTTTACTGATAAAAATAGCTTTAATATTATTATCAGCGATAAAATCGCTGAATTTTGTAATAGGAAATTCTCTAGAATTTTTGGCGAAAAACAGACTTTTATATGGGTCTTTATCTAAAACTTGTGGATAAATTTTACTGGAATAAAAAACACCAGCTCCACTTTTTCCAATATTTCCCGTAATGCTCATAAGAACATCAATACTTCTTACACTGTTTCCACCATTTATATATCTTTGTAGCCCATATCCAATAAAGGTTATAATATTACCAAGAGCTATATAATTAGAAAGTTCCAATAAAGTATGCTTATTGACTCCACAATCATGTAGTAGATCGTCTAAATTGATGCTATCAAGATATTCTTTAAATTTTTCAAAACCAATAATATAATTCATTGAAAAATCATAATCAACGATATTCTTTTCAAAAGCTATTTTACAAAGAGCTAGAGCTAATGCTCCATCACTTCCACCTTTAACATTAATATGTAGATCACTTATTACGGAAGTTTCATTATTTCTAAAATCAATTGTTATAATCTTAACTCCTAATTTTTTCATCTTTATTAGTTTTTTATATAAATGAACAGAGGTTATCGCAGGATTTCTGGACCAAAGAATTATAACTTTAGCATTTTTCATATCATCCAAATCACTTGTTTTTCTTCCACCAAAATCATAGTCCTGAGCTGCACATCCTGCAGACCAACAAGTTCCTCCACTTGCTGTTGAAATCCCACCAAAAAAATTAAAAAATATTTCATGAATTCCTTTTAAAAGTCCACCTGCTCCAGATTCACTATAATGAATGATAGAATTTGTTGAACCATTATTTTTAATTTCATCTAATTGATCTTTCAAGATATTTAGAGCTTTTTCAAAAGAAATCTCTTCAAAGGAGGAACATATGAAACATCAGGAATTAACTCTACATAATGGAGACATAAAAAAATTACTTATAAAATACTCTATTCCTGCAATAATTAGTATGCTAGTAAGTGCTTTATATAATGTGGTTGATAGAATATTTATAGGAAATATGGAGGAAGTTGGAGCGCTAGCTATTACTGGAGTTGGAATAACAATGCCCATAGTGACAATTATTTTAGCTTTTTCAATGTTAATAGGAATAGGAGCTACCGCAAATATCTCTATAAAATTAGGAAAGCAAAAAAGGGATAGTGCTGAGAAAATAATGGGAAATATTATTACTCTTTCAGCAATTTTAGGAGTTTTAATTACAGTCTTAGGTATTATTTATAAAGATTCTATTTTAAAGGCATTTGGAGCGAGTGAAAGTACTTTAGAATATGCAAGAGAATATATAACTATTATATTATATGGTACTGTTTTTAATATTATGGGATATGCATTGAACAGTACAATCAGAGCAGACGGAAATCCTAAAATATGCTCAGCAATAATGGTGTTTAGCTGTTTTGTAAATATAATTTTAGATCCGATATTTATTTTTACTTTTAATTTGGGAATAAAAGGAGCTGCTTATGCAACTGTACTTTCGCAAATTATGACTGCACTTCTTTCCTATTTGTACTACACAAGTAAAAAGTCAGACTTAAAAATAAGAAAAGAAAATTTAATTCTCAATATGGATATCGTTAAAATTATATTTGCTATAGGAATATCTCCTTTTACAATGCAATTAGCTACAAGTATGGTGCAAGTTGTAAATAACAATGCTTTGAAAACTTACGGTGGTGATTTAGCAATCGGTGCAATGGCGACAGTGAATGCAATAGCATTACTTTGTTTTATGCCTGTATTTGGAATTTCTCAAGGAGCTCAACCTATAATCGGATATAATTTTGGTGCTAAACAATATGGAAGAATGGAGGAGGCGTATAAAATAGCAACTTGGACTGGTGTAATAATATTTTCTATTGCGTTATTTTTAGTTGAGGTTTTTCCTGCGACAATCGTGGGATTATTTAATAAAAATCCAGATATAATGGCCATATCTATTCATGGAATGAGAATTTATCTGATGGCAATGCCTGCAATTGCTTTGGGAATGGCTGGAAGCAACTATTTCTTAGCAATCGGTGAAGGAAAAGCAGCAATGTTTTTAAGTTTATTGAGACAAGTAATACTATTGATACCGTTAATTATGATTTTCTCAAAAGCATATGGTTTGACAGGTATCTGGTTAGCTCAGCCAATATGTGATATAATTGCAGCAATAGTTACAGTTATAATGGTTGGAAAAAATCTTAATAAATACAATGGGTCACAATTTTCTTTATTTAAAATTAGAATTTTTGAATAAAAAAGGAAAAATATTTGAGTATTAGTATAATAGAGTAAATTTATTATAAAAGAGGGAATAATATGAAGACTAAAAGCAATGTCATAAAAAAAATAGTCATGGGAATTATTTTGATCATCATTTTAGTTATAGGGTTTATTATGTTTCCTTGGAATCTTTGAGAGAAATGAAAGATTAAAAATAAACCTATTGACAAAACTCATAAAATATAATAAATATTAGTAGGAGGTTGTATCCTCCCCTATAAACTTAAAGGAGATTGAAATGGCTAACGGAAGAATGAACTTTGATCAATTTGAAGATGATGAAATGAACTACATTCCAAGAGAATTCACAAGAGGTGGAACTAAGGAGGATAAAAAGAAGATTCCAAAAATGAAAAAAGAAACAAAAGAAAAAATAAGAACTAAAGTGGTGAATGACAAGAAAAAGCTATACGAGTTTATGAATGATGGAGATTAAAAAATTATAAATTATAATAGCTGGCTAAGCCAGCTTTTTGTATTTAATTTTAAAATTTAATAGTTAAGGAGGTTAATTGTGTATAATAATTCAATTGAGATTTCTACAAAAAATAGTTTTCTAAGAAAAGTTTTTATGCAAATGTTTCTAGGTCTTTTAATTACGGGAGTTGTTTCTTGGTACGTTGTTCAGAGTCGTCAACTAATGGCTTTTGTAGGTAATTATATGACTTTTATAATAATTGCAGAGTTGGTATTAGTTCTTGGAATAAATTTTGGCATAAATAAGATAAGCAGTGGAGTGGCCAAATTGTTATTCATAGCTTATTCAGCTATGAATGGTCTAGTTTTATCAATAGTTATGTTGATTTATAACCCTTATTCAATTTTATATGTTCTGGGAGTTACCTCTCTTATATTTGTGGGGATGACAATTTATGGTTTAAAAACTAAAGAGGATCTGTCATCATATGATGGATTTTTCAAGGGTGGACTTATCGCTTTAGTAATTGTCTCTCTTCTAAATCTATTTTTAAAAATATCAATTCTTGGATGGTTTATATCTGTATGTGCTGTAGTACTTTTCACGGCATTAATAGCATATGACATAAATAGAATTGTAAAAATATTTCAAAATAATAATCTAAGTGAAGAGGATTATAATAAATTTTCAACTATTGGAGCTTTAATGCTTTACTTAGACTTTGTAAACCTATTCTTAAACCTTTTAAGATTATTTGGTAAAAAAAATAATTAGTTTAAAAAAAATGGGCTAAATTCGATTTAGTCCATTTTTTTAATTTTCACTCCAGTTTGTTTTCGTAATTATTTCTTGAATCAAGTCATGCCCCATATGTGGATGAATAGTTTCTTCATGAGATATTGTGACAATTGACATTGCCATAGCAAATTTAACAGTTTCTTTTATTGGAAGATTATTCATATAACCAAATCCTAATCCTGCAACAAAAGAATCTCCTGCTCCAGTGACATTTTTTACTGTAACTCCAGTAGCTTTTAATGTCCCACTTTCTGTTCCATTAGTATAATAAATACCATCAGCGTCTAAACTTATGAATACATTTTTAATCCCCAGAGATAAAAAATAATTTCCTACTTTCACCAAGTCTTCCCTAGTATTAATTTTAATACCAGATAAAACCTCAGCTTCAACTCTATTTGGCTTTATTGTGTGAAAGTATTTTATAAGATGCTTAACTCTTTCAGCCTTTGTTGAAGATATTGGGTCTAATATAAAGTTTGTTTTACCTTGAAATTTAGTCAATAAATATTCCAAATTTTCTGGATCATCTGCATCTAAAAATGTGAATGCAGAATTTTCAATCATGGGTGCTTTTGAGTCTATAAATTCAGTTGTCATAGCACTTATACTATCTAAGTCTGCTACTGCTGAAACCATTTCTCCATTCTCATCCAGCACAGCCATGTAAGTTGGAGTACTTCTTCCTTCCAAAACTAGGGAGTTTCTCATATCATATCCGATTTTTAAAGAGTGAGTTAACATTGAACGTCCAATTTCATCATCCCCTATAATGGATATAAATTTAGTTTTAACTCCAACTCTAGCCATATTTTCAGCTATATTTCTTGAAACTCCACCAAAAGATATTTTTATCTTTCCTGGAATAGAATCGCAGGCTTTATATGATGAGTTACAAAAACCAAACATATCAACAACAGAAGCTCCAAAAACTAGTATATATTTTTGTCCGCTTAGACAATCTTGCATTACAAATTCCTCCTAAATGTAAAAAATAAATAAATACATTCTAACAGATTTTTTATAAAAGTCAAAGATTAAAATTGTATAATAAAACTTGATTTTATACTTATTCCTTTTTTAACGAATAAATGTTATAATAAACAATTAAATAAGATTAAGATTAAAGGAGAATATGTGAATAATTTTAGTAATTTATCTGTCAATAAAAATATAGTGGAACTTTTAAGTAAAACAGGAATCAAAGAACCTACCGATATACAAAAGGAAGGAATTCCTGCAATTTTAAATGGAAAAGATGTAATAGCCCAAGCTATTACTGGAAGTGGGAAAACCTTAACTTTTATAATACCTATCGTACAAAACTTAGGTGAAAATGGAAAATCACCACAAAGTCTGATAGTAACTCCAACGAGAGAGTTAGCAATTCAAATCGCTGGAGAGTGTGAAAAAATAAATTATACCAATAAAAAAATTATATTAGCTTATGGTGGAAGAGAGATAGCTGGTCAAATAGAAGTTTTAAGAGATGGAGCTGATATTGTTATTGGGACTCCCGGAAGACTAGTTGATTTGATAGATAGAAAAGCTATCGATTTATCTAAGATAAAAACATTGGTTTTAGATGAAGTTGATCAAATACTTATGATGGGTTTTAGGAATGAAGTTGATCGAATAATCGAAGTTTCTAATAAAAAGAGACAAACGCTTTGTTTTTCCGCAACAATTGATTCCACAGTTAAGAAGATAGCTTATAGAATAACAAAAGAACCACTAAATATTGTTATTGAAAACAAAGAGAATAAACTAGCAAATATAAACCAACACATTATAAAGACATCAGATAGAAGAAAGTTAGATACTCTTTGTTCTTTGTTAAATGATACAAATCCATTTATGGGAATTATTTTTTGTAGAACGAAAGTTAGAGTTGATAATTTAGAGGAGGAGTTGTCAATTAGAGGTTACTCTTGTCAAAAATTACACAGCGATATTCCACAATCTAAAAGAGAGAAAATTATGAAATCTTTTAAAGATGTAGAGTTTCAGTTTTTAGTTGCAACAGATGTTGCTGCAAGAGGAGTCGACATTACAGGTGTAACACACATATTTAACTATGATATAACAGAAGATATTGAAAGTTATATTCATAGGATTGGAAGGACTGGGAGAGCTGGAGAAAAAGGAGAATCATATCTTTTTGTTACAGAGAAAAATGAACTTATGTTAAAAGATATTGAAAATGCAATTGGATATTCTATTCCTGAACTGGAAATAGAAGTTATCTCGGGAGGTGTATCAACATTAGAACTCCCTAAAAAGAAATACAATAAGAAAATAAACGCAAGGACAAAAAATATAGAAGAGCAAAAAAAACGTTATAGAAAATAAATAGGAAACTAAAAGAAGGTGGATGTATAAAAAATGGAAAGAATTCAAAAACAAATGTCATATTAATTCGAAATTGATAAAGTAAAAGAAGTTTTTATA
>NZ_CDRRQU010000063.1:0-10311 GCF_977044495.1 Cetobacterium sp.
GAATACGAGCTCTCATCGTACTTTGTTGCATTTGTATTTACTCTTTGCTATAAATAAGCAATCGGAAGCTATCTTCTTGCTCTCTCTATAACCTAACCATTCTCTTAATAACTTCTCTGTATTATCCAAAAATATTATGTCTACAATTTTATTTTCTTTCTCTTTTACATCTTTAAAATACCTATTTCTAATATCTAGATACCAAATCTTTTAGAGTTATGTTCTATCATTATTATATCTTCAATATTAAAAAAATAACTCTCTCTTCTTTTATCAAATGCTTTATTCTTCAAACGATCTAATTTGTGTTGAAAAGGATGATACTGATTTTGGGATAAATCAACCTTCTGGTACAAAGATTATTATACATCATACTTGATTAAATCTCTTTTCACACACCACATATAGAAACTACTTATTGCAGTTAATTTATTATTAATTGTTTGATTATTATTACTTCTATCTCTACAATTGTTTATATATCTCTCAAGTATACTTACACAATTTTTGATTGTTGCTTCAGATAAGAGTAATTATTTTCCTCATGTTTTTTTAAATAACTTAAATAATCTATCATTCTGCTCTTATACATTTTATATGTTGTATTCATTGTCTCATAGTTCCTAGTCTTGTTAGAATCTAAATACATTTTGTAAATTTCCATATTTTTTTGATTATAATTCATTGTTGTTCCTCCTAAAATTTAAAATACTTATGCTTATTTCATGTATATCAAGAAGTCAGACACTTGGTATGCAGAAGATTACTTTTACAGGAAGTTTGACTATGTTCAAACTAGAATTTCATTTTACCAATAACAAGATTGAAGGAGGTGCTTTAATTGCAACTCTTTTAATCATTGCATTAGTAATTGTTCTTTTAGTAAAATAGCAAACCTAGCCTTCGGGCTTTTTTTATTTCTCAAAATTACAGAATTTATTCAGTAAAGGGAATAATAGCAACAGTTCATGGACTAAAAATTTGATTACTGGTGAAATTATTCAGCGCGGAGATAGTGGAACCTACAGTAATAAACAAATAAGGACTATTACACTTCCAACCTCCTTCAGTGATACTAACTATATTGTGATAGCTGTAAACATGAATACAACAGTAGATAATTTTATATACATATCAGCCTCATGCTAAAACTTTATCTGATTTTAAAATAGGATGTCAAGATAACGCGGGATCATCACAAGGAAGTATCTATTGGGTAGCAATAGGTTATTAAAAATTAATATCTGCTTGCATTCCATGCAATTGTATTAATTGCAAGACTTCCAGAAGCGATTGTTGTTTAGCTTTTATACGACCAAGTCCATCAGAATTTGTCTGTAATTACAGAATGCCAACTACAAATACTCTCCTACCATTTTCAAGTGTAGGCAGATTATTTTCTGTTGTTACAGAATTTAAAGTTACATCTCTGTAACACCAATTTATTGTTGAGTTGAATTCATAACCTCCTATAGGAGTTGAATCTTCCGTTATAATAAAGGTTCTAAAAACTCTGTTTAGATTATTATCCAGAGTGGAATATAGGTAGGCATATATCAACTGAAATAGAATTCCAAAATCCAATATTAGATTCTGGAGTAATAAGAGAAAAAACTAGAGAAGAATTAATTCTACTAGATAGTAAAACTGAATTACTTCAGGATGGAGAATATATAGAAAATAATAAAATCATTAGAGTAGAAGCTCCAAGTCATTTATTTAAAAAAATATGGAATAAAGAAAATAATTTATGGGAAGAAGGGGCAACTCAGGAAGAGGTAAATTTAGAAGTAAATGGACTTATAGATGAATTTACAATACTTGGAGAATAAAAAGAAAGATGGATAAAATATGGATTTGATGTATTAGCTATAGAAAACCAAATGGCAGAAAATATAATTTAAAGGAATTATCTATTAACAATAGAGAGAGGAAATTAAGATGGTTATAAATGGTGAAGCTTTAAAAATTATAAATAAGTTTGTTCAAGGAAATAGAAGTATTAAAAATTGCAGAGGAGAGAAATGAAAAATATTTTTGAGAATTTACTTAATTATCTACATAATTTAATCTTTTGGCTTAGTGCAGGATTTATAAGTTCTATTGGTGGAATAGATGGAGATATAAGAGTTTTATTCATTCTGACTATTATAGATTGTATTACAGGATTTTTAAAAGCTATTAAAGAAATGTTTTATCTAAAGAAATGTATATAGGGTTTATATAGATATCAAAATAATCCAAATATTAAAAATAAAAAATGAAAATAGAATTAAATTAAGAAGAAATATATGATATAATATATTATCAAATAAGAAGGAGTTGATGATTATGGCGACATCATCATTTACTAGAAAGATAATAGTAACAGGGAAAGAAGCAACTGATATGATTATAGATGCTATTACTTCTGATACTGATATAAAAAAAGATAGACATAAAATAGAAGAATTTATAGCTGTAAATCGTAAAAGGGGGAGAGCATCATTAGAAAAGTTTGCGTCTCACTACAAGAAATTGAAGAAATAGTTCCAAAAGAATTAGTAGTAGAAATTATAGATAAATTTGTGTGTTTAAATGATAAGGATATTGAATTTTTCTTAAAGAAAAAAGCTCAACTATTTCAACATAAAAACAAAGCTAGAACTTATTTTATAATGGATGAAAAAAATTAGATAATGGAGAAATAGACATTTTAGGTTATTTTGCATTATCAACAAAAGTTCTTCACTTACCAGAAGAACTATCTAATAATCAAAGAAAAAAATAGATGGTTTATATAACAGTGTTTCAGAAATCTCCACATTTTTGATAGGACAGATAGCAAAAAATGATTGTAATAAAGATAAAATTTCTGGAAAAGAACTTATAGATTATGCTTGTAGCTATATAGAAGAGGCTTCTGAGGTTGTTGGAGGACGTATTATTTTAGTAGAATTAAAAAATAATTCTAAATTAATAAAGTTTTATGAAGAAAATCAATTTTATATACTTCCTAATAAAACGGAAAACGAAGAAAAACTATTGCAAATGGTGAAAATAATATAATGAATCAAAATTATGGAGTGTCTTGTGACACTCTTTTTATTATTTTAAAAATATTTTAAATCATCTTGAAAAAAACTTTACTTTTTCAAGATGATGTATTATAATTAATTATAATAAAAAGGAGGTGAAGGAAATTAGTAGGAAAAAGAGGAAAGAAATAAAAGCTTCAATTACTTAGAACTGTTGACTGCCATCTACATGGTTCTAGAAATAATCAAAGCTTTTATAGAACTGGTAAAAGGATTGTAAAAATCCTTGTGGGGAGAAATCCCCCATCTACCTCTTATATTATACTAATTTTATATTATGAATGCAATATTAAAAATATTACTTAATATAATTTTTATTATTATAGCCTGCAATAGTGAATCTAAAATTTTAAAATGGATTACAGGAATTTATACGATAGTAAACATTATAGTTATCTTTAGAGGGGTGTTTTAAATGGAAAATAAAAAACATGGTGGATCCCGTGAAGGATCTGGGAGAAAAATTGTTTCAGAGTTTGGAAAAAAAAGAAATTATAGAAAAAGTTCGTGGAGAAAAAAGCTTAACTGAATGGATATTAGAAAAGGCTAAAGAAAAAAATTATTGATAGAAGAAAAAATAAAAAAGAGGTAAATTAATTTTCTACCTCTTAAAACATTTTGGGACCACTTTAGACTCACTTGATAAAATACATATCGAAATATCTTTCTATGTATAAGATTATTGAACTTTCAAATACTATTCCCACTCAATAGTAGCTGGTGGCTTAGATGAAATATCATAAGTCAATCTGTTAATTCCTTTAACCTCATTTATAATTCTATTAGAAACCTTATCTAAGAATTCATATGGTAATCTAGACCATGTAGCAGTCATAAAGTCAATAGTATTGGCTGATCTTAAAACAGCAGTGTACTCATAAGTTCTTTCATCTCCCATAACTCCAACTGACTTAACAGGTAAAAGTACAACAAAAGCTTGGCTAACTTCTTTATATAAATCAGCAGCTCTTAGCTCCTTGATAAAGATATCGTCAGCTTCTCTTAGGATATCGGCCTTCTCTTTGTTAACTTCCCCCAAGATTCTGATTCCAAGCCCCGGACCCGGGAATGGGTGTCTGTCAACCATGTGAGCAGGGATTCCTAACTCTCTTCCAACAGCTCTAACCTCATCTTTGAATAACTCTCTTAAAGGTTCAAGTAGCTCAAATTGCATATCTTCAGGGAGTCCTCCAACGTTGTGGTGGGATTTAATTGTAGCAGAAGGTCCCTTTACAGATTGAGACTCTATCACGTCTGGGTAAATTGTTCCTTGAGCAAGGAATTTGACATCAGTTAATTTAGATGCCTCATCATTGAACACTTCAACGAACTCTTTTCCAATTATTTTTCTCTTAGCTTCAGGATCAGTAACTCCAGCTAATTTGCTTAGGAATCTCTCTTCAGCATCAACACATTTAATATTCATATGGAAGTTTTCACCGTAGATTTCCATTACATTTTTAGCTTCATCTTTTCTAAGAAGTCCTGTATCAACAAAAATACAAATCAACTGGTCTCCAATAGCTTTGTGTATCAATGCAGCGGCAACAGAGGAGTCAACTCCTCCAGAAAGACCAAGTAAAACTTTCTTATCTCCTACAGTTTCTTTTATGGATTTAACTGTTTCTTCAATATAGTTACCCATTGACCAGTTTTTTTCACATTTAGCAACTCCGAATACGAAGTTTTCTAACATCTTTGCTCCGTACTGAGAGTGAGTAACTTCCGCATGGTATTGAATACAATAGATATTTTTTTCAACATTAGCAGAAGCAGCTATACAAGAATCCGTATGAGCAATTTGCTTAAATCCTTCTGGTAACACTGTTACGTGATCTCCATGACTCATCCAGACTTGATTCAAATTAGGAACATCTTTAAATAATGGACTTTCTAGGTCATCAATAATAAGTTCAGCTTTTCCAAACTCTTGTTTATCAGCTCTTTCAACATTTCCACCTAATAATTGAGAAGTTAACTGCATTCCGTAGCAGATTCCTAAAACTGGAATTCCTTGCTCATACAGTGCTTTATCAATTGTTGGGGATCCGTCCAAATATACCGAAGCAGGTCCACCAGAAAGGATGATACCTCTGGGCTCTCTAGCTAAAATATCTTCTAATGGTTCGAAATAAGGAACAACTTCAGCGTAAACTCCCATTTCTCTTACTCTTCTTGCTATTAACTGGTTGTATTGAGAACCAAAGTCAAGAATAATGATGCTATTTTTCTTCATAAAAACCTCCAAAATATAATAAAAAAAGAGACAATCATATTCTATAAAAAACAGAAGGTAGACTAATCCCTTTTAGCTTTTTCATAGAAACTAATTTACGGTTAGTTGTAGAGACGCCGCACCATATTTGCAACTTATACGAATGAATATATTTACTTTTGCAACATTCTAGCATATAAATGAAAGTTGTGTCAACCTCTAATTAAATAATTTAATCACTACTAAATAGACCTATAATCATATAAAAATAAAAAAATAGTATTAGATATAAAAAAATGTTAGAATTAAATTAAAGAATTTAGACTTAAATTTTGAAAGGATACAAAACTTATGAAGAAAATAATTAAAGAGGTCATTGTTGTTGAAGGAAGAGATGATATATCTGCAGTAAAAGCAGCAGTAGATGCTGAAATAATACAAACTAATGGATTTGCAATTAGAAAGAAAGGAAATATAGAAAAGTTAAGAGTTGCCTATGAAAATAAGGGAATAATAGTTCTGACAGATCCGGATTTCGTAGGAGAGGAACTAAGAAAATATATTTTGAAATTTTTTCCAAAAGCAAAACAAGCTTATATAAGCAGAAAAGAAGGATCAAAGGATGGAGATATTGGTGTTGAAAATGCGACTCCTGAAGCGATAATCAAAGCTTTAGAAAATGCAAAGTGTGAAGTACTTCAAAATACAGAGTTCATTTTTACTATGGATACCCTAATGGAATATAAACTCTCAGGGTTTACAGAATCTAAAGAGTTAAGAGAAAAGCTTGGGGAAGAGTTGAGAATAGGTTACTCTAATGCAAAACAATTTCTATCTAAATTAAATAGATATGGAATAACCATGGAGGAGTTTTTGACAGCAATAAATAATATAAAAAAGTCCAAGGAAAATTAATCCTTGGTTTTTATTTTATATTTTTAAGTTTTACTCTTAGAAAGAGATTATTTCAGCGGTAGCTTCGTACCATTGCCCCTCTTCATCCTCACCAAATTCGATAAAGAAATTAACTTGAACGTCTTCCAAAGTAAATCCAACACAATTTTCATCAGTCACAGTAAAAAACTCTATCTTTTTAAACTTTATAGCATCCAATTTTTCTCTAAGGCCCTCTCTTTGCTCAAAAAGCTCGAATATATCTTCTCTTATAAAGAAATCCCTTTTTTCAAACTCTTCATTTATCCTATCTATTTTTTTTATTAATTCTTCTGTCATATTTTCCTCCTAAAATTTAAAAATTTTTTTTACTCTTTTGCTTATTTTTAGCAACGAAAGTACAAATTTGATTTTTTTTATTTCAAAGGGAACTTTTTCCAGTGCTTTTCTCATCTGACACTCAATCTCTTTTTCAGTCATACTCATAAAAAATCTTCTCCTTTAAAAACAACTATATCGTAAAGTATACATCAAAAAAAATATATAGTCTATATTAATATTATATTTTATTTTTTTTTGAAAAATGTGCTATAATGTATAAGATTTAAAAAAATATAAGCAGTAACACTTAAGGAGGAAAACAAAAAATGAAAAATTGCATATTGATCGGAGTAGCAGGAGGAAGTGGAAGCGGAAAAACTACAGTAGCACATAATTTAGTAAAGGCTTTCAAATCAGAAGATGCAGTGCTAGTTGAACAAGATGCTTATTATAAAGAGTTAACTAATTTGACACTAAAAGAGAAAGCTGCAGTTAACTTCGATCACCCAAATTCGATAGAATTTGATTTACTTAGAGAGCATTTGATTAAACTTGCAAATGGAGAATCAATAGATAGACCAATTTATGATTTTACAACTCACTCAAGAAAAGAGGGATGTGTAAAAATACATTCGTCAAAAATAATAATAGTTGAGGGAATACTTATTTTCGCTGTCCCAGAAATTAGAGAGTTGTTTGATGTAAAAATATTTGTGGATACAGACGCTGATGAGATGATTTTAAGAAGAATCGAAAGAGATATGACAGAGAGAGGAAGAAGTTTTGAGTCTATCAAAAATCAATATTTAAAAACTGTAAAACCAATGTATTTAGAGTTTTGTGAACCGAGTAAAAGATATGCAGATGTTATAATTCCAAGAGGTGGAGAAAATAAAGTTGCTATTGGAATGATAACAAGTAATTTAAAAAGATTCCTTCAAAAGGGAGTGTTAGGGTAAGATTATGAAAAATATTATTTGTATAGAGGGAGTTGTTGGAGCTGGAAAAACAACTTTAGGAGAACTCTTAGCCAAAGAGCTATCAATAGAATTTTTTCAAGAACCGTATATTGATAATCCTTTTTTGGATAAATTTTATTCAAATAAGGAGAGATATTCGTTACTGAGTCAGATGTATTTTTTAAATAAAAGAATAGAAATAATAGAGGAAGCTTCTAAACTTAATGGTTGTATAATGGATAGAAGTATTTATGGAGATTATTTATTTGCAAAGATGCATTTGAAAAATAAGTTTATGACGGAAGATGAATTTTCTTTATATCACTCCTTTTGGGAAAAGTTGATATCGGTAAGAACTAATCCAATATTGATAATCTATTTGGAAACAAGTGTTGAGAATGCTATGAGAAAAATAAAAGAAAGAGGAAGAGAGTTTGAACTTGGGGTTGAAAAAGAGTATTGGAACTCTTTAAATGAAGAATACTCCAGTTTTTTTGACAATTATAGAGATTCAATTATCTTAAAAATAAATATAGATAATATGGATATTAGAGACAATGAAGAAGATAGGAAAGAATTTTTTAATTTGGTTAAATCAAAATTGAAACAACTAGGCTTGTAAAGTCCCAATTAAAGGAAAGTACTTTATATTTTAGTAGAATTATGCTAGAATTGATGAATAAAAAGCATTTATAGAAATACACTTTTGAGGAGAAAAATTATGATTTTTTTGAAAGGGATTATAACAGGTTTAATATTATCGCTTCCCCTTGGACCAGTGGGTATTTACTGTATGGAAAAGGCTATGATTGAAGGCGAGAAAAAAGCGTATGTATCAGCGTTGGGGATGGTTACTGTAGACATAATTTATGGTATAATATCATTTCTATTTATAAGTAGAGTTGAGTATTATGTTATTAAATTTGAGACTCCACTAAAAGTGTTGATAAGTGTATTTTTAATTTTTGTAGGAAGTAAGAAATTTTTTGGAAAACCCAAATTTAAAGAGATTGAAGACGATAACTATACTTTGGTGCAAGATTATTTTGAAACTTTTTTACTTGCTATATTTAATATCTCATCAATTCTTGTAATCGCAGGAATATATACATTGCTTGGGATATTAGACAGACCTATTGGAGAGCTGACAGTGTTAGAGTTAGGGAGTGGAATTGGGATTGGAGGTTCGTCACTATGGTTTTTAACAATCTTTTTGATTTATCATTTCAAAAAGAAAGTGACTATGGGAATCCTTTTAAAACTAAGTAAACTTTCAGGATTAATAATTCTAATTTTTGGAATTGCAACTATTATATTTGCCTTCTACAAATAATAATAGAATATTTTATTAAGGATGGTAATATTTATGAACTTAGAGTTTAATAGAGAAAATGAAAATAAAGTCATAGCAGTTGCTATGAGTGGGGGAGTGGATTCATCCACGGTAGCCTATCTGTTAAAGAAACAAGGTTATAAAATTTTTGGTATAACAATGAAGACTTGTGGAGAAGAAGATAAGGATGCTAAAAGAATATGTGATGATTTGGGGATAGAACATTATCTTCTGGATGTGAGAGAAGAATTTGAAAAAGAAGTTATAGACTATTTTGTAGATGAATATAGCTCAGGAAGAACACCAAATCCATGTATGGTTTGTAATCGAAAAATAAAGTTTGGAAAACTTATTGAATATGCAAAAGAATTAGGAGCGGAAGCTTTGGCAACTGGTCATTATGCCAATATTATTGATGGAACATTAGCTATTGGTGATGATATGAATAAAGATCAAGTTTATTTTTTATCACAGATAAAAAAGGAGAATTTAAAGCATATTATTTTTCCGATTGGAAAAATGGAAAAGCCAGCGGTTAGGGAGTTAGCAAAAAATTTAGGTGTGAGAGTTTATGCTAAAAAAGATTCTCAAGAGATATGTTTTGTTGAAGATGGAAAACTAAAAGATTTCTTATTGGAGAAGACTGCTGGTAAAATTGGAAAATCAGGGCAGATTGTCAATTTAAATGGAAAAGTTCTTGGAAAACATGAAGGCTTGGCATTTTATACAATAGGGCAAAGGAAAGGACTAGGAATAGCGTCAGCAACACCGCTTTATGTTGTAGAGTTAGATAAAAAGAACAATAGAGTTATTGTTGGAAGTAATGAAGAGCTTATGAAGAAAACTTTGATTGCAAATCAACTGAATCTTTTTTTAGTAGAGGATGTAGAGGAACTAGATGGATTAGAGTGTTTTGTAAAAGCTCGTTCTAGAGATAGACTGCATTCATGTAGAGTAAAAGTAATAGATAGAGATACAATAGAAATCTTATTTATAGAAGACAGCGTAAGAGCTGTAACTCCAGGACAGGGAGCAGTTTTATATACTAATGATGGAAAGGTTATTGCGAGTTCTTTTATAATCAAGTGAACTACCACCGCCCTAATAAAGGGCGGGGCTTCGTGGGAAGTATCTGACTCATGTCGGATATATTAATCACGCTCTACGGGTAGTTCCTACCCTGATATATATTTTAATAGGCTAGTAGTTCCCTACCAACCTCACGAATATTTATACTTGCATTTAGGTCTCTGTCTATCTCTGAGTTACATTCATCACATTTGTAGACTCTTGAAGATAGTGACAATTCAGTTTTTACTGAACCACAAAATGAACAAGTTTTTGATGATGGAAACCACTTGTCGATTTTAATTGTTTGTTTACCCAAAAACATTGATTTGTATTGAAGCATAGTTGTAAACATTCCCCACCCATTGTCAGCAACAGATTTGCCAAAGTTTAATGCTTGACTCATACCTTTCATATTAAGGTCTTCAAGTATTATCGCATTGT
>NZ_CDRRQU010000064.1:0-9095 GCF_977044495.1 Cetobacterium sp.
AATGTTAAGGTTAAACTAAAACTCTAATTGTTTAAAACTAACCATAAGGAGATTTAAATACATCTAATGTTAAGGTTAAACACGGGAAAGAATTTAATGAGCAAGAGCTTTTCGCATTTAAATACATCTAATGTTAAGGTTAAACTCCTAACACTGACATTGGTGGTGCTGCGTATTTCATATTTAAATACATCTAATGTTAAGGTTAAACAGTTCTTGCTGGTGCAAAATCTCCATCTAATGCATCATTTAAATACATCTAATGTTAAGGTTAAACCCAAGTAAATAAAGAGGTTTATAAAAATAAAAAAAGCCGATGTAGCTTATAAACTAAGTAATTTTTTTAATTTTTTCCAACTGATGGATAATTTGCTAAAAAATATTCTTTCTATTCAATTGAAGGGACTTCTTTATTTTTCACTTGGAAAATTATAAAAATATAGACTCACTATCTTTTTTATTTATACCTATGATTTTTCTTCAAAACTATAGGTTCCATAAAGTTTTATTATATTAATAAAATCATAATTTTTATCAATTACTTTATTAAGTTCATCTTCAATTTTAATTATATTAGCAGGTGTAATAGCTCCTCTAAATACTGATTTTTGATGGTGACTTAAGTATTTTTTACAAATTTTAAAAACTTTATTTACTCTTTTTTCTCCAACATCATAAAATAAAAAAATATAATTATAATTTTTTCCCATTTATTTTTTCTCCTTTAAAGAAAATGGTTTAAATTCAAAATTCTCAAGAATACATTTTAATAATTTATATCCATCATATTTAATAGCTTTTAAGTATGAAACATTTCTAAGTAAAGTTGTGTGCTTAAAAGTTTCATTAAATTTTGATTCTAAAGCCTCTAAAAAAATTTTTTTTCCACTTTCGTTTAAAAGACAATAATTTAAGTTTTTATCAAAATGCTTTTCAACACTTAATTTCCTATTATTTACACAATCAAAGATTGTTTTAAAAACTATAACTGGTTTAAAAACTTCCGATAAATCCAAACTTAAGGAGAATCGTCTTTCTTGTGGAGAATGTAAAAAAGAGATTCTTTGATCAAGATGAGTTTGATATATTTGTCCCATTGTTTTTGTATAGAGTATTGTATTTCCAAAAGAAATAAGAGCATTTAAAGGGTTATCCGGAGGTCTTTTAACTCTTTTATTAAAAATAAAATCTTCCCTAAGAAATAGTGAAAAAGAGTTATAAAAACGATACCAAATATCTGCCTCTGTTAAGAGAATCTCAGAAATACTATTACTGTTTTCTAATTTTTTTGGCATTTCATCTTTCAACCAATCTAAAAATTCTTTAAGCTCTTTTTTTTCGTGACGATAATAATGATATAACACCTCATGAATATTATTTCCAATTCCTAAAACGATTGCCTTAGCTATAAGTTCCCTTTTATCATTAAAAGCTTCAACTTGTTTAATAACAGTCTTTCCACTCATATACTTTTCACGAGGATAAAAAGTTCCACTATATCCTTCATAATGATTAAAAAGATGAAGAACAATATTATTTTTACTTAAAAAATCAATAACTTTTGTATTAAAAGAAACTTCATCTAAACAGTAGATTTCTTCTATTCCTTCAATTGGAATATAGTTGTTTCCATTGATATTTTTAAAATTTAAAGAGTTATCTTGTCTATGAAGTTCACCTTTTGATAATATATATTTTGTCCCCATTTTTCACCTCCATCTTTATATATAACAGAAAGCATAATAAGCACATTTTTTACACTTATTACTATTTTCAATAGCAGGGAGATCTGAATTTGAAACTAAAATTTTTATTTCAGAAATAATATCTTCAAGTTCTTTTTCAGATGAAGAATCTAATAAGATTTCATAATTTTTTTTATCTATTTTATTTTTTTCTAAAAAAGTAAGTCTTCCTTTTTTTATAATCCCTTTTTCCTTAAGCTTTTTTAAATAAAATAGTAATTGAAATCTACTAGCATTAAAGTCAGCATCACTTTTTTTTATTTCAGTAACAAATTCTCCTTTAATTTTATCTAATTTAATATTATCAATCTCTATTTCATCTGTATTATGTCTTTCATGAAGAGCTTTACCAACCTTTACAAGATTGCTTTCATCTTCAAGGTTAATTCTGTGATAATGAAGATAGCATTGTCTTTTACAATGGATATAATAGTTTATAATTGTTCCTGTGATATTATTCATAGTAACTCCTTTCATAAAAATTCTATAAATGAATCTTCCCCATCAAATTTTTCTCGATTAAATTTCATTTTCCCGTTAAATTCAATAAAATAATCTGTTGTATTTTCGATATAAAAAATATCTCCTATATTATCAGAATAAGATTTGTTTAAAGTTTTAACTTTATAGATAAAGTAATCCATTTTTTCCATAAGATTTGATAATTTTACTCTTTTTTCAGAATAGGAAATAGTATTATTTTCTAATAACTCTTTGTATTTTTGCCATACATGAGAACCTTTGATGGTTTTATTATCAATATTAATTTCTCTATTGAGAAAGACAGAAACATCCTCTCTTTTTTCTATTAATTTTAATCGTTCAGAAATATCTTTAAAACTTAAAGTGAATATAAAATCCTTTTTAAACTTATCAATATTTTTACTATTCATTTTTATGGCTTCTTTATTAAGAGAATCTATAATTTGATTATAATATTCTTTAAAATCTTTATTTATTAAGAATTTTTTTATTTTATCTGAATTTAAAGTATTTTCATAATCACTTCTTACCTCAGTTCTATAAACATCTTTAGGTTTATCAACTTCAAAAAAATAAACTTTTCCACTTTTTTTACAAGATCTATTTACTCTTCCTAAAAATTGTTCTTCCGAATCTAAGATAGATATATTTTTATACCCTATATCCATATCAATATCTACACCAGCTTCTATAACTTGGGTGGATATTAAAATGATAGGGGAGTTTTGATTTTTAATTTTTGAGATAATCTCTTTTCTTTCAGCTTTATTATCATCACCAGTTAGAAGTTCTAAATTTAAGTTGATATTTTCATCTAACAAAAGTTTAAAAAATTCAAATGCAGTTTTCTTTTTGATAAATTCAACAACTATTTTTTTATTTTCATTATAATTTTTAATTACACTATTTTTTAATAAGTTTAATTTTTTTGATTTATCACATTCTTTTAAATCATCTAAAAAAGAATAATCAATTTCAACTCTTTTAGAAAATAGTTCATTTTGATAATATTTATTTATGTTGGAAATCAATGGAGTAAATATAGTTTTATTTAAAGAATAATCTATTAAATCATCAATTTTAGGCAATGTTGCAGACATAATTATAAATTTAATATTTAAAACTTTTGAAAAACAATTTAAAAAAATTGCAATCTCTTTCCAAATATTATTCCTATAAGCTTGAATTTCATCAATAATAACAACACTATTTGCAATTTGAAATAGTGGAAAATGAGCCTCCCTATCTAAACCAAAAAGATAGTTAAAAAAATTGACATGAGTTGTTAAAACTATTGGTGAATGTATAAATTGTCTATCTAAAAGAAACTTTTCATAATCTATTTTTTCGCCAGATTCTAATTTTATTTCACCTTCACTTTCTTTAAAAAAAGGAGTTATGCTATTAATAATACTTACATCTTTATTATAAGTTTCAACACCTAAAATATCTTTAAGACTTTCTCCCGTTTGTTCAACTAAGGTATTGAAAGGAAAAATATAAAAAAGTTTATTTAAATTTTGATTTTGCTTTAATAGATTAAAAGCTAAATTAATTGAACAAATAGTTTTTCCACTTCCAGTAGGAGCTTCAAGAAAATAGATATTACTATCCAAATTTTTTTCTAAATTATATTGTGATTCTAAGAAAAGCTCGCTTCTTAATACATTTATTGGAATATTTTTAAAGGGATTTTCCTCTTTATTTTCTTTAAAGTTTTTATATTTATTTATTCCTTCAAAAACTTTTGTATTTTTAAAATTATCTAAATAAGGATTTACATTTTTTAAGAGTCCAATATCTTCTATAGGAGATTTATTCATAAATTCTGATGTCGAGTAAAAATCAGCAGATACTAAAAGTGAATATAGAAGCTTTACATAGATATAAAGCTCTAAAAAATCCCAATCATTTCTTTCAAAACACTTTAAAGAATCTTGAAGCCATTTAATAACTTGAGTAATATCTTCATCAGTATCATTTAGATTTAAAAGATTAAATAACGAATCTCTTTTATCTTTTAAATCTTCATATGAATCTAAAAAAGAATTTAAAAATGTCATAAACGCATCTAAAGAACCATGATGTTTTGATATTATATACATATTAAGAAAAAGGAAAATTAACATATCTTCATGAGATTCTAAAACATTATCTATGTAGTAATCAAAATATATTTTAGTTGATAGTGGAGAATGATTTGTTGTAAAATTTGCCTTTTTTTTAAAGTTTTTATTTTTCATCTTAAAAATTTGAAAATTTTCATTAATTTTTCCAACATCATGGAAAATAATAGTATCAAAAAACATATTTTTCCAAAATTCGAAATCTTTATTATTCTTAAAAAAACTATGTCCTAAATTATTGATTACCTCCTCTAAGTTTTTCTCATGTATTATTTTTTTTACATATTTTTCAGTTAAATAAATATGATCTTTAAGAAGTTCTACTCTTTCTTCTGAAATATGGGCATAAAATTTTTCAAAGTTATCAACAAAACTAAACATATTTATCTCTCCTTTGAGCTTTATTTACATCTAATGTTAAGGTTAAATTTTTCTTAAAAGAAAAAAAGATTTAGATCATTGCATCTATATATATCTTTAAAATATTGTAGTTTTAAATTAAAGTTAGTATGCAAAAATTTTTGATAGATATATTGATTTGTAATCTCCTCTAATTTATACGGAAGTCTTTCTTCGTATTTAAAATATTCTCCTCTTACTCTTTGAGGTTGGCTAATAGCTTCTACATTATCTTTATCTATAAGGCTATGTATTTCACAAATATCTTCAATATTTTCAACATTTAAAATTTCAACATCTTTTATATTAGCAATATGATCATTTTTTCCTAAATAAGGAATGTATGTAAAGTGATATTTTAATAATCGTTCCTCTAAAATCTTTAAAAGACTAGAATGATTATCTAATAAAATATAGATATCCCACTCAGGATTTTCAAGCCATTGTTCTTTTACAATAAGGTTTCCACCCTCTTCAAAGCTTGCATATCCAACGCTATTATTAAAAACTTGAATTTTTTTAGTTAGTGAAATATTTTTTGGAACAATACTAATCTTTAAATCTTTAAGGTTCTCATAGAATTCTGGATATATAGAAGGTTTAATCTTTCGTTTTTGTTGATTGTATCCTTCTAACCCTAAAATAGCCCCCAAAATACCAAGTAGTGAAATTTTATGTATATTAGAATATGTAAAATAAATATAACTATTAACATCAGGTTTTTTAAAGAAAGCTGTTTGTCCACTTAAATTAAATTTTAAAGCTTTCATTTTTACACCTCTTCTCTAGTAAATATATTATAATATTTTGTCCCTTCTATTGTTTTTTCAATCTCAGTATTATATGGGTTATAATAAATCTCAATTGACTTTATTGATTTTTTGAATGAGTTTAAAAGTTCTGAAAAATTAAAAATAAATCTATTTTTGTCGTTATCTATTTTTTCAAATTCAACTAAATTTCCTAAATCAGGTAAATATTGATTTTCATCAGTTTCTATAAATACAGCAAGTTCATTTTCACACCCAACTTTACTATTTGTATTAAAAGAGGTTGCAGATACTAAAGCTACCCTTTTGAATTTAGCATAATCCTCTTCTGTATAACCTTCAGTTACACCCATTGCCTTAAATTCATCATAAGCTCTAGGATTTATAGCAAAATGATAAACATAATGAGCTTCATTACTTACAATTTTACTTCCTAAAGTTGAATTATCATCATCAGAGTTTTTAGAGTTTCTAAATGGAGATAAAATTGATTGTTCCTCTGTTATACTATCAATATATTTATTAAATCCTTGAGTAATTTGTACAGCTCCTGTGATGCTTAAATTTTTTCCCTCTTCAGCAAAGGTAGCTCCAAAATTTTTAACATCAGTTGCTAAAAATAGATTTTTTAGGACATTTTCGATACTTTTTTCTTTTTTTAAATCCTCAGTATTAAATATTTGCTCATATCTTTCTTTCAAACTACGAGGTCTTAATTTAGTCTCCCCTTTTTCATTATCTATTTTATATGATTTTATATATAAAATCTTTTCATTCTCATTTTCCCACATCTTTTTCATAGGATATTTTAAGGCTTTATCACTTCCAAAAATAGATCCATCAGATGTTGTTTTTGGATATCCTGTAAAATCAGCATTCCAGTTTGCCATAATTGACTTGATTCCAATAATACCATATACTCTTTTTTTCATAGTTAATTTTCCTCCTTAAAATATATTAAAGAATTAAAAAGATAACCTAACATTAAATATTTCTCATTAATCTTAGAAGTACAGTCATAGGCTAAAATCATTCCATATAGATTATTAAATCTCTTGCTATTTAAATCTATTCTGTAATTATACTTTTTAAATAACTTTTGAAGTTCATCTTTTAATTTTTGTGGATTTTTGCAATTAATAATAGGATTAATTAAAGAATGTTTTTTCTCTGCACTTTTACTAAGTGATATAAAATACTTAGCAAGCTGTCCTACAGCCATAAAATATTCTTCATCAGAATTTATCTCTTTAGTTATATTAGAATTTATCTTGTTATTTAAAGAATCAAAAATATTATTAGCTTCAACTTGCATATCTTCCTCCCTATTGAATATATATTTACATATTGATATGTATAGACTAAATTGTTCACAAGCTTTAAATTCATATGGTTTGATAGTTTTATTATTAAGAATAGTATTTTTAATAATTTTTAATCCTACTTTTTCAAAATTTCTTTTTAAAAGAGTCTCATTTTTTTTGAAAAATAAATCTTCCCATATATTTTTACTTTGTCCTAACAAATCTTTAGATATAACTACAAATTTAGGTAAAGTTATATCTTTAATAGAGTTAAAATAATTTGTAGTTAAACAGTTTTCATAAAAAATATCGTTAATTAAATTTTGAAGAATATTTTCATTAGTTATATTTTTATAATAGTCTGGAATATCTTCTTTATAAGGAAGGTTAAACAGATCTCGATTAATTATTTTAATATTAATTTCTTTATCTTTTAAAAGTTCAGAATCAACAATTTGAGGTTCTGTTCCTTTATTAACTCTTAAAAAATACCCTGATTTAGTTTTTTCAGGAAACTCTTTATATCCATTTATCCCGTCTTCAAAACTTAAATATATATTATTTTCACGTCGTCCTAAAAAGCTCATAAGGTAATCAAAAAAGTATTTTTGCTCGAGAACTTCACGACTATCTATTAAATATGGTATGGTATTTTTTCTAGACATATTTTTTAAAAATACTTTTTTGGGATTTAAATTTACATTGTTATTAGGAAGTCCATAGATAATATTATCAATCTCTACATTAAAGTCATTTTTATTATAAATACTTGGAATAGTGTACTTTTCACACTCTTTTTCAAAATTCTCAAGAGGAAAATTAAAAAATATTTTTAAGTAACTTTTATCAGCTTTTAAGCTATCATTTATATCTAAATCTTCTTTTAATCTGCTATTAATATCAGCAATATTTTTGTTAAGAATATTATTTTCAATCCAAGATTTAATATAAACAACATCATTAGCATTTACTTTACCAAGTCTTTTTTCAATCTCTAGATACAAGTCAAACTTCTTTTTATCATTTTTATATTTTAAGGTTGGATTTAAAAGATTAGAATAATAATCATCAATTCTTTCCTTTTTTATCTTATCTTCTAAGGAGTCTTTTTTTATAAAAAAACTATAAATATTGTTAGAATGAATAACTTTTTTCATATCAATTGGTTTATTTATATCTATTAGAGAACTCAAATAATCTAAATTAGAAAAATATCGATATTCTATATCTTTTGGACTATCTTTTCTCACTTCTAGATATTTTTTTATCTTTCCAGTTTTATCATCAACTAAAATGTAGCTTCCATAACTTAAAGGGTAGTCATCTGTAATAAAAGTTATTTTACTATGCTCATCACTCTTACTTAAATACTCTGACCTACTTTTTTTAAAAATCTCTATACAATCTTTTAGCATTTTTCACCTCGCTATCTATTGAAATTAAATAAACTTTGCATTTACATATCCAAATCCTCGAGCACCAAGCTCTAAAAGACCTGTTGAAAAAATAATCCATCCTAACTTTTGAGCAAATTCATTATCTTCAAGCTCAATTTGCAATTTATCTCCTAAAAGAGTTACATTTTTATATTTTGTTCCTATTGGAATTCTATTTTTAAAATCTATCTTTTTTATAAAATCAAAATTTTCATCTAATTTAGTATTGAAAAAGAAATTATATTTTTTTATAGCATTTTCTTTTATTCTTTTTTCAAATGCTTCAAAAGTTTCATGCTCCTTCCAATATCCGTCATTAAATTTGCATACAGCAGGAGTTATACTATAAATTTCCAATATATGTTTTTTATCTATTAAGGTACTTTTAGCTGTAAGAATTTGAATATCATCACTTCTTAATCCTGGTAACGCTTCTTTAAAAAATTTATTAAAATCATTCCCAAAAACTCTTAATTTTATAGTGTATATATTTTTAGATTTATAAATTGATTTTTCTAAAGGGTAAAAACTATTAAAAACATAGTTTTTAAATTTGATAGATTTATGATAATTTTTCATATCCTCATTTTTTAAAAATGAGAGATCAATTAAATTTGCTATCTTTTCTAAAGTACTTTCCTTTGAAATATCTTTTAACAAATATACTTTTAAATCAATTTCATATGTTTTCAAAACAATATCCCTCCTTCTATATCTCCTTTTTATAACATTGCTTAATTTTATAAATTTAATATTTTAATTATACCTCATATTTTAAAACTTATTTATTTGAAATATTTTTAAAATTTCTTCTAGTATAAAAATGAGGGAG
>NZ_CDRRQU010000065.1:0-8341 GCF_977044495.1 Cetobacterium sp.
GTTATACTTGGAGGAACTAATGGTCCTATTATACATGAAGCTGCTGTTAATCCTCCACATAAATCATCATCATATCCTTCATCTCTCATTGCTTTTATTTCAAGCTGCCCCAATCCTCCTGCATCTGCTAAAGCAGATCCTGACATACCAGAAAATATTAAACTTGCAAATATATTTACGTGCCCCATACCCCCAGTATAATGCCCCAGCAATGCTTTAGCAAATCTAAATATTCTTTCTGTTATTCCAGAACTGTTCATTAGAACTCCTGTCAATACAAAGAAAGGAACACTCAATAAACTGAAACTATCCAAACTATCTACTAAAAGTGAACCTACAAAATAGACTACATTCCAATCTGTAAGTGCAAAGAAAAATAGTGTGGCAAACACCAATGAAAATCCAACAGGTACTCCAACGAATATTAGCCCAAACCATGATATGAATGTTGCCAATGTTAACATTATTCGCTCACCACCCTTTCATCTCTTTCAGTTTCTTGCTTAGGTGAAATAATAAATTTCCCCTCTTTGTAATCCTCTCTAAGAATCTGTAAGAATCGTATTAACATCAATGTTGCTATTATAGGTAGTGCTCCATACATCCAACCTGATGATATCTTCAATGCTATCAACTTAAATATTTTTTTTCTTAAAAATAACTTATAACCAATTTGAATCATTACAATCAACGATATAAAAACAACTGATTGAATAAATGTATTAGCTATCTTTAACCCTTTTCCTGAAAATTTATTATATAAGAAATCTATAAATACGTGTTGTCTGTATTTTATTCCTATACTAACCCCCAGCATTCCTACATATGTAAACAATAAAATAGCTAATTCCTCGCTCCAAACTAAAGGTGAATCAAATATTTGTCTAAAAATAATTTGAGCCACAAGTATCCCAAACATTGCTATAAAAAGTACTGCTCCTATGATTTCCTCTAGGTTATCTAAAATTCGTTTTATATTCATATCCAACTCCTATACTTTCACTTCTATTTAACTGCTATAATCTCTTCTAACCCTTCTTTACCAACTTTTCCATTATTTTTTATATAGACTTCATAGAATGGTTGCATTGCAGTTCTAAATGGATCTAAGTTAGGATTTGTTACTGTAACTCCATGCTCCTTAAAGAAATCAATTAACCCCGCTTCCTCTTCTACAAACAATTTTGTATGATATTGTGCCGCTGCCTCAGACTCTTGTTTTACTAACTCCTGTAAATTCTTTGGCAACTTTTTCATACTTATATTACTAATTAAGTACACTTGGTCATTTAATATATGATTTGTCATTGCCAAATATTTTTGAACTTCATAGAACTTTTGTGCTCTAATTGCTGATAAAGGATTTTCTTGTCCATCAACTGAGTTTGTTTGTAATGCTAAATATACTTCTGAAAATGCCATTGGAGTTGGAGATGCACCTGTATTTTTAGCGTATTCTAAGTTTGCGTCTGCCTTAGGAACTCTTAGTTTTAATCCTTTCATATCCTCAATACTGTTGATTGGTCTATTTGTTGTTGTTTGTCTTGTTCCATTATAAGCTTGAGATAAAATCTCTATGTTCAAGTTATCGCTTACTTTCTTCTGTAAATTTTTTCCAAACTGTGTATCAAATGTTGCTTTTTTCATATGATCAAAATCTTGAATTACATAAGGTAGTGAATATACTTGAGCCTCCGGAAAAAATATATTAAATCTTCCCATCTCAGAGAATGTCATATCTAGAACTCCCGCTGACAATTGTTCTAACATTGATCTATCGTCCCCAAGTTGTGCTCCTGGATATAACTCCACTACTATCTGCCCATTTGATTTTTCCTTTAAATTATTTGCTAAATATTCTGCTGCCTTATATTCATTTGAGCTTGTATTTGCTACCATCCCCATTTTTAATTTATAAACTTTCTCATTTGCCCCAAATGCTACCATTCCAAATACTAACGTCAACCCTGCTACTTTTAACACTCTTTTCATTGAAACTTCCTCCCTTAAAATTTACTTTTAATTTTTATATAACACTCTTAAAAATTTAATTTAAACTTTCCTTAAAAAGTACATCTATTCTAGTTTGATATTCGTAAGATCTTTTTAAACTTGTCTTATATAAGGCTTCAAAAACTTTTTTTCCCGCTATATAACCTTGGTTATAAAAATCTTCAGATACAGTTGCTACAACTTTATCGTTCTCAATCAACTCTCGTATTTTTTCATTAAAACCATTGGTCACAAATTTATAGTTATCTTTTCCTATCTCCCCTAGATATTCAATTACTTCTGGAGCATATCTATTTATATAGACTCCTTCAATATCATCTGAAAGGTAATCTAAAATTTGACTTTTATCTTCTAATAATTTTTTTATTCTCACTGGACCTTGAAATTCCCTATTTAATTCCCTTAGTTTTTCTGAAACTTCTTTTATATATATTTTTGATGAAATCAAATCATCTCCAGCATCTACAACTAATATTTTTTTATCATTACTAACCACTTTTGCTAAAACATCTGCCGCTATTCTTCCAGATTTTTCATATTTCGAATCTATATACGTATCTTCCTCAAAAAGCTGCTTCCCTATCGAAACAATTTTTAAATCATTTTTTATGGGCTGTAGAACATTAATTACTTTTTCTCTATCCAATGGGATTATTATTAATCCATGAATTTTTTTTTCTAAAGATTTTTTTAAAAGTTCAATCTGCCCTTGGCTATCGCTTATATCAACCTCTAAAATTTTTATTTTTATTCCGTATGCTTTAACCTCTTCTTGAAAATCTTTCAATCCACTTTTTAGTTTCTTAGAATATTCTTCATTTATCGATCTAACTATAATCGCTATTATAATTTTCTTCTCTTTTATTGCTAACGAACTTCCCAAGTAATTTTTTTCGTACCCCATTTCATTCGCTAATTTTAAGACTCTCTCTTTGGTTTCCTCTTTTATATTTTTACTTCCATTCAAGGCTCTCGCCACTGTAGTTCTAGTTATACCTAACATCTTAGCCAATTCCGCTTGAGTTACCATTTTGCACCTACCTTTGTTCTCGTGAACATGTTCGTTATCTAATTAATATAACATTTTTCAGCATTTGTCAAATATTTTTTTTAATTATTCTTGTAAAAAAATGTAAAAAACTTTATAATATTATGATAGAAAATGATTAAAAGGAGAGTCTATGAAAATCATTAGTAAAACTAAACCAAAAGGTACAGAATATAATGAACTAAAAAATCTAAAAAAAGCCAAAAGAATTGTTAAAGCTAAAGAAGACAGAAGAAGAGCTGAAAACAAAAGGGTCAATGCTGAAGCTAGAAAAGAAAGAAGAATTGAAAGTGAATTTTATGATAAGGTAAAAGAAGTTGAAATTCTAGGTTTTAATAGAGGGATGCTTTTAGTTCGTATTGATGACATTATTGAAAAAAGAGGTCTTACCTATGGAAGAAGAAGTGTTGATTTGAAAGAAAATTTAAATTTAATTGGAAATTTTCAATTGAAACTTTTTGGTGAAATGGTTGAATTAAAACATTTAAAAAACTTTACTCAAATGAAAGACCAAATATCTTGGGCTATTTCAGAAGATTTATAAAAAAGTGGGCTTAAGCCCACTTTTTTATAACTTTTGTATTAAAAAATTATACACACCATCATCATCATTTGAATTTGTTATATATGTTGCAATTTTTTTTAAATCCTCTTCTCCATTTTCCATAGCAACTCCACAACCAACCATCTCTATCATCTCTTTATCATTATTTGCATCTCCAAAAGCTACACACGTATCTAGTGATAATCCCTTTAATTGTAAAATTTTTTCTAAACTCTTTCCTTTATTAATTTTTTTATTCAAAACCTCTAAATATCTCTCCTGTGAATATGTCATATGCACTATATCTCCAAGTTTATCTTCAACCTCCTTCTCTATCTCTTCTAATCTATATCTTTCATCTATAAATAACGCTTTTGTCATAAAATAATTTATAAAACTATCAAAATTTTTTTCGATAGCATCTATTCCTATATTTTTTTTATAGTATTCTGTTTGCCAATTATTTTTATTTTCGACAAACCAACTCTCATCTTGATACAAATTCAAATGAACACAATTTTTTCTAGAAATTTTTATCAACATTTTTACTATTTCTTCTGAAAGTGGCTCTTCTAATAGAATATTATCATTTTTTGTATCTATAACCTTTGCACCATTATAACAAATCACAATAATTGGTAAAGATAATTTTTCTATAATTTTTTTAGTTGCACTGTACGATCTTCCTGTAACTACAAAAATTTCTATACCCTTTTTATATAACTCCCTTAAAATAAACATATTTTTATCAGTTATCTCTTTTTTAGAATTTAGTAATGTTCCATCTAAATCCAGTGCTATTGATTTTATCATTTATTCCATACCTCCCTATACATTATATGTCATATTATAACAAAAAAAGAGGAGAAATTCTCCTCTTTTAATTTAGTAATCAATATCTTCCAATATATGATTTCCATTTGGATTAAATTTGAATCCTTTTATTTTTTTATTTATTCCTATATTATAAGTCTTATAAACTATTGGTATTATTGGATTTTCATCCACTATAATCTCTTGTACCTCTTTATATTTTTCTTTTCGTTTTTCTTTTGAAATTTCTTTTCTTGCTTCATCCAAGAGCACATTTACTCTCTCATTATTATAAAAACTTCGATTTCCAACTCCTCCTCTAGAGTTATTATGCAACAATGGATAATATCCGTAATCTGCATCTCCAGTACTCGTATACCAAAGACCTATTAACGCGTTATGTTTTCCTTGAGCTGTCAATTGTAAAAAAGATGATAACTCTAACGTCTGAATTTTAACATCAATCCCAATCTCTTTTAAGTTTGCTTGAATTATTTGAGCCATTTGATATTTACTTGTGTCCTCATATATCCATAACTCTATTTCTATTGGAGTTTTATAATTTTCCATTATTGTTTTTGCTTTTTTTAAGTTATATTTTTTCTCTTCATCATTCGAATACCCAAAAGTATTTGGAGTTATTATAGAGTTAGCTACTTTTGATGTATTTTCAAATATAACTTCATTAATAGAATCTTTATCTATTGCATAACTTATAGCCTCTCTTATTTTTTTGTCATTCAATGGAGCTTTTTCAGTATTGATAGATAAAAAATCTGTACCATAAGATAATCCATTTAATATTTTTAGATTATTTGAATCTTTAAAAGTTTTTACATCTATGGATGATACATCATATGCTATCTGTATTTCATCTGTTTCCAATGCGATATATCTATTTGGAGCTTCTGGAATTGTCAAAAATTCTACTCTCTCTACTTTTGGACTACCTTTAAAATGTTTTTCATTTTTTCCTAAGATTACTTTTTCTCCAGTCCCCCAATCTATAAGTTCAAACGCTCCTGTTCCAATTAACTTTTTATCTTTATTTTCCTTAACCACTGCCATTGATGAATGTGTCAAATTATGCAGTAATATATCTATATTTGTTGTACATATTATTTTCAGTTTGTAATTGTCTATTATCTCAATTTTTTCAATAGGATCAACTAATACCTTGGTAACAGGTATACTTTTATTTCGTTCTAAACTATTCTTTACAATTTCAGAGTTTAACTCCTCTCCATCATGAAAAAAAACTCCTTTCTTTAGATTAATTTCTACTGTGTTATTTTTTATTAAGTAGCTGTCTACTAATTCACCTTGTATTTCATTTTTATCATCTAAAATAAATAAATTATTATAAATTTGCTTAGTTATGGCCAAAGTTGAACTATCCGTATGTCTATGTGGATCATATGATCTCCCACTATAACCCAATCCAATTTTTACAACTTTTTTCTCTGAATTTCCTATTGCTATGTTTATCAACAAAATAAATATAATCAATACCTTAAAAAAAGATTTCATTTTATCCCCCTTAAATTTATGCTATACTCCTATTAGTATGACACATTTATCTGTTTTTTTCAAAATAATATCACAAACTGTATTGCTACACTTTAGGAGGTTCCATGAATATTCTTTTTAAAAATTTTAAAATTGAAAATGAAAACTTTATATATATTCCTCTTTATATTTTTTTTAAGAACAAAATAGAAAAAAAAGAAATCTCTTATAAACTTCCTTCTATACGAAAAGTTGCTAATTTTTTAAATATTAGTTCTAACACCGTCGCAAAATCCTATTCAGAATTAGAAAAAATCAATTACATAAAAATTATAAAAGGAAGTGGTGCATTCATCAATAAAAATCTTTTTTCTGAAAAAGTTCTTTCTTTCTCAATGCTCGAAAATGATGACAATTTTAATCTAACAAATACATTAAAAATTGATTTTATTAACTCTACCCCAAACTACAGTTATTTGCCCGTTAAAGATATTAAATATGCAATCAATTATATTTTAGATAGAGATCAAGAACTCGCATTAGTTAATGAAGGACCTCTCGGTTGTTTAGAACTACGTGAGGCTATAAAAAACTCTCTAGGTAATTTGAATATTACTTGTAAAACTGAAAATATTCATATTTTATCCGGAGCTCAAGAAGGAATTGATTTAATTTCCAAAACTTTAGGTTGCTCTAAAACACATATAGCGACTGAAATCCCAACCTATTTAGGTGCTTTAAAAACATTTAAAAATGAAAATTTTATTATTCATCCCATTGAAATAGAACAAGATGGTCTCAATATTTTTCAATTAGAACAACTACTTTTAAAAACTAAAATCAAATTTATCTATCTTATGGCGAATTTTCAAACACCTACCGGTGTTAATATTTCTTATAAAAAAAGATTACAACTTTTAGAGCTTTCACAAAAATTTGATTTTTATATAATTGAAGACGATTCTGCTGCAGATTTATATTATTCTAAAAATACTCCACAACCTTTAAAATCTTTAGATTTATGTAATCGTGTCATTTATATTAAAAGTTTTTCTAAAATATTTATGCCTGGATTTAGATTGGGATTTATTATTGTTCCTGATAATATTTTAACTTCCTTCTTAAATAACAAAATATTATCTGCTTCAAGCACTTCCACCCTATATCAAAAATCATTCGCTTTACTTTTGAAAAAAGGTTTAATTGAAAAACATATGAGACTTTGTAGGCAAAATTTTAAAACTATTCAAGATTGTATCGTAAAAGAACTCCAATTAATTCCTGATATTAGTTTTATCGTTCCTTCTGGTGGTTGTTCTATTTGGATAAAGCTCCCTAAAAATATTTCATCTATCAGTATTTATAATAAACTATTGAAAGATAATATCGGAATTGTTTCTGGTAGTACTTACGGATTCGACAATTTTATAAAATTAAATTTTTCTAGAATTAATGAAAAAGATATCTCTTTAGGGATTACTCTTTTAAAAAAAGCCATAGAGTTTTTCAAAAATTTAAACAAATAAAAAATCATCAAAGGTAATATAAAAATGTTACCTTTGATGACTAAATAACTTTTATTTTTTTATTAAGTTTTTATATAGTGTCACTGCATAGTGTGTTTTAAAATCATTTGTTATTTTTTCTACTTTTTCTATTTTCTCCCAAACTACCTCTAAATCTTCTCCTTCATCCAATTGTTTTTCATAATTTACTTCTTTCTCTGTCTTTAACTTCAAAATGTATACATATAGTTTTTCGGAAGTATATCCCGGTGAAAGAATTAATGGTATTTCCGGAGCATAAATAACTTCGAAACTTTCAAATTTATATCCCGTTTCTTCTCTAAGCTCTCTAATTAAGGTCTCTTTTGGATTTTCATTATTTTCAATTATTCCTGCTGGTATTTCTAAAAGCTTATCTGAAACTCCTGGTCTATATTGCTCTACCAATAAAATTTCATCCTCTGCAAAATTTAAAATTAATGCTGCAATAGCGTCAGGTTTATCTAAAAACTCTAATTGAATATCTCTTGTAGGATGTTTTTCTATTTTTACTTTTAAAAACTTCAAATCGTCTATTTTCATAATTATTCACCTGTTATCCTAGAAAAATCTTTTGGAAGAGGTGATATAAAAATCATCTCTTTACTTGTTACAGGATGCTTTATTTTTAATGTATGTGCATGTAACCCTAATCTCTTTAAAATGTTACTCTTTGCTCCATACTTCTTATCTCCAACCACAGGATGTCCCATGTCACTCATATGTACTCTAATTTGATTTTTTCTTCCCGTTTCTAGAGATACCTTCAAGTATGTATATTTTCCTTTAATTTTTTCAACCTTATAGTTTGTAATTGCTAATTTCCCTCCGTCTTTGTCGTCTTTCACTGAATAAGTCACAAAAACTTTA